>DAOMFG010000140.1:0-4758 GCA_035429685.1 Methylophilaceae bacterium
GGCCCTTGGTGATGCCGATGGTGAACATGATGAAGAACGAGTAGAGCCCGGTCTTTTCCACGATGACGCCGTGTTCGGCCAGATACTTGGTGACGATGGCGGCCGGGATGCCGAATTCGTCGGAGAATTCGCCGTCCACGTCCAGCCCGGGGGTGATAATAGTGGCCTTGATCGGGTCCAGCATGTTGAAGCCCTTGGACACCTTGCCGAAGCCGTGCCAGCGCGCCTTGGTCTTGAGCATCCAGGCTTCGCGCTCCTCGATACCTTCCTCGGACAAATCATCCGGCCCCCACACCTTGAACCACCAGTCGGCGCCCCATTCCTCGTCCACCTTGCGCATGGCGCGGCGGAAGTCGAGGGCCTCGGTGATCGACTCCTCGACCAGCGCCGTGCCGCCCGGCGCTTCCATCATCGCCGCCGCCACGTCGCACGAGGCGATGATCGCGTACTGCGGCGAGGTCGAGGTATGCATCAGGTAGGCTTCGTTGAAGATGTCGCGGTCGAGCTTGCGGTTCTCGCAATCCTGCACCAGGATCTGCGACGCCTGGCTGAGGCCGGCCAGCAGCTTGTGCGTCGATTGCGTCGAGAAGATCATCGACTCCTTGCAGCGCGGGCGGTCGGCGCCGATGGCGTGGTAGTCGCCGTAGAAATCGTGGAAGGCGGCATGCGGCAGCCAGGCTTCGTCGAAATGCAGGGTGTCGATCTTGCCGTCCAGCATTTCCTTGATTTCCTCGACGTTATAGATCACGCCGTCGTAGGTGGACTGGGTGATGGTCAGCACGCGCGGTTTGGCATTCTTGTCGGTGGCGAAAGGATTCTTCGCGATCTTTTTCTGGATGTTTTCCCAGGCGAACTCTTCCTTCGGGATCGGCCCGATGATGCCGAAGTGGTTGCGCGTCGGCATCAGGAACACCGGGATCGCGCCGGTCATGATGATGGAGTGCAGCACCGATTTATGACAGTTGCGATCCACCACCACGATGTCGTTGGGGGCGACGGTGGAGTGCCAGACGATCTTGTTGGAAGTCGAGGTGCCGTTGGTGACGAAGTACAGGTGGTCGGCGTGGAAGATGCGCGCCGCGTTGCGTTCCGACGCGGCGACCGGGCCGGTGTGGTCGAGCAGTTGGCCGAGTTCGTCCACGGCGTTGCAGACGTCGGCGCGCAGCATGTTCTCGCCGAAGAACTGGTGGAACATCTGGCCCACCGGCGACTTCAGGAAGGCTACGCCGCCGGAGTGGCCGGGACAGTGCCAGGAGTAGGAGCCGTCGGCCGCGTAGTGGGTCAGCGCGCGGAAGAACGGCGGCGGCAGGGAATCCAAATAGGTGCGGGCTTCGCGCGCGATGTAGCGCGCCACGAATTCCGGCGTATCCTCGTTCATGTGGATGAAGCCGTGCAGTTCGCGCAGCACGTCGTTGGGGATGTGGCGCGAGGTGCGCGTCTCGCCGTGCAGGAAAATGGGGATTTCCTCGTTGCGGTAGCGAATCTCCTCGACGAACTTGCGCAGGCTGTCCAGCGCGGTCTTGGACTCCTCGACGAATTCCTCGTCGTCGATGGACAGAATGAAGGCAGAAGCACGGCTCTGCTGCTGGGCGAAGGAGGTCAGGTCGCCGTAGCTGGTGACGCCCAGCACTTCCATGCCTTCGTCCTCGATGGCCTTGGCCAGTACGCGTATGCCCAGGCCGGAGGCGTTTTCGGAGCGGAAGTCTTCGTCGATGATGATGACGGGGAAGCGGAATTTCATGTGGTTTTTTCCTGGTGAAGGCTGGCTTACATGCCGGCTTTGCGTGCCGCTTCGCGCATCACGCTGGCAGGGTTGTTGCGGCAATAGGTGATCAGCTCATCGGTGTATTGCTTGAGTTCCTGCCAGTCAACTTCGGTGTTGCCGGAGATGCCGCCGAGGTAGCCATCCAGCCACATGGCCAGTGACCGCATTTCCTGCTCGTGGCCGTTCTGCATGCTGTGCAGGAACTCCTTGCAAGTGAAATTGGAGAGGTCGATATTCTTTGGCTTGTCGTCGGCGAACGTCGCCGTGATGTTAAGCATCACCATCGCGAAGCAGCAAAGCAGCCTGGTCGTCACGGCTTCAGATTTTCGGCAGGGTGACGCCGTGCTGGCCTTGATACTTGCCGCCACGGTCCTTGTAGGACGTTTCGCACACGTCGTCTGCGTCAGCCTCGAAGAACAGCACCTGCGCGCAGCCTTCGTTGGCGTAAATCTTGGCCGGCAGCGGCGTGGTGTTGCTGAATTCCAGCGTGACGTAGCCTTCCCATTCCGGCTCGAACGGCGTCACGTTGACGATGATGCCGCAGCGTGCGTAGGTCGACTTGCCAAGGCAGACCGTCAATACGTTGCGCGGGATGCGGAAGTATTCCACGGTGCGCGCCAGGGCAAACGAGTTGGGCGGGATGATGCAGTAGTCGGCATCGACTTCGACGAAGGAGTTGGGGTCGAAATTCTTGGGGTCGACGATAGTGCTGTTGATGTTGGTGAACAGCTTGAATTCGCTGGAGCAGCGGATGTCGTAACCATAACTGGAGGTGCCGTAGGACACCAGCTTGTGGCCGTTGGCCTCTTTCACCTGGCCGGGCTCGAACGGCGCTATCATGCCATGCTGTTCCGCCATGCGGCGGATCCACTTGTCGGATTTGATGCTCATCGTGGCTACGCTACCTAAGTCACTGAAAATGAGGGGGCATTATACGGCGCACGACAGGGTTTTTGTATGAATTTTGGTAATCAATCCTCTTCCTCCGCTTCATACAGCCGACGTCGTGCCCGCACGCCTTCCGCCAGGATTTCCAGCAGCCTCACGCTGTCTTCCCAGCCGAGGCAGGCATCGGTGATGGATTTGCCGTATTCCAGCGCGCAGCCGGGCTCCAGATCCTGGCGGCCTTCCTTCAGGTGCGACTCCACCATCAGGCCGAAAATGCGCTGGTCGCCGGCAGCGACTTGCCCGGCGACGTCGCGGGCGACATCGAGTTGCAGCCTGAAGTCCTTGCGGCTGTTGGCATGCGAACAGTCGATCATCACGCGCGGCGCTACGCCGGCAATCCCCAATTCCTTGCAGGCGGCGTCCACGCTGGCAGTATCGTAGTTGGGCTGCTTGCCGCCGCGCAGGATGAGGTGGCAATCCTCGTTGCCGGCGGTGGAGACGATGGCCGAATGACCGGCCTTGGTCACCGACAGAAAATGGTGCGCACTGGCGGCGGCCTTGATGGCGTCTACGGCAATGCGGGTGTTGCCATCGGTGCCGTTCTTGAAGCCGACCGGGCACGACAGGCCGGAGGCTAGTTCGCGGTGCACCTGGCTTTCCGTGGTACGTGCGCCGATCGCGCCCCATGACACCACATCCGCCGTGTATTGCGGCGTAATGACGTCCAGGAACTCGTTGCCGGCGGGCATGCCGAGTTCGTTGACCTCGATCAGGATGCGCCGCGCCAGTCGCAGGCCTTCGTTGATGCGGAAACTGCCGTCCAGATGCGGGTCGTTGATCAGTCCTTTCCAGCCTACTGTGGTGCGCGGCTTTTCGAAGTACACGCGCATGACGATGAGCAGGTCGGCCGACAGGCGCTTGCGCTGCTCCAGCAGCAATTTGGCGTATTCGATGGCGGCATCGTGGTCGTGGATCGAGCAGGGGCCGATGATGACCAGCAGACGGTCGTCCGCGCCATGCAGGATGCGATGAATTTCCTGGCGGGTGGCGACGATGTTGTCCGACGCGGCGGCGCTGGCCGTGAGTTCAGCCAGGATGCGCGAAGGTGGCGTCAGCTCCTTGATTTCCCTGATGCGGACATCGTCGGTTGCCGGTTTGTGCGGGGTGTTCATGATCCAGCTCGTCGGCGGCCAGGGGCCGCGGAAAATAAAAGAGGCGCATTTTAACGCATCGAGGCATGCGTGGACACCTCAAATTACAGGTTGCGGCTTGATGGGAAAGGGTTTTTACCGCCGCTGAAGCAAATACCTGCCCTCCGGTAAATGCCGGGGCGGGTATTACGTATTCTGAATCACGATGTTCGGGAACTTGCTGCTGTGATCCAGCGCCATCTGTGACAGCTTGATGGCGGCTCGGCGGGCGATCTGCTTGTATACGGCGGCGATCTTGCCATCCGGCTCGGTGGCTACGGTGGGCATTCCGCTGTCGGCCTGTTCGCGGATTCTGATGTCCAGCGGCAGCGACCCCAACAGCTCCACGTCGTAATCCTGGCACATTTGCGCGCCGCCGCCGGTGCCGAAGATATGCTCCTCGTGGCCGCACTGGCTGCAAATATGCGTACTCATGTTCTCCACGATACCGATGATGGGCACGCCGACCTTCTCAAACATCTTGAGTCCCTTGCGTGCGTCCAGCAAGGCAATGTCCTGTGGCGTGGTGACGATGACGGCGCCGGTGACCGGGACTTTCTGCGACAGCGTGAGCTGGATGTCACCGGTGCCGGGTGGCAGGTCGATGACCAGGTAATCCAGGTCGCGCCAGTTGGTTTCGCGCAGCAGTTGTTCCAGCGCGCCGGTGACCATGGGACCGCGCCACACCATGGGGGTGTCCATGTCGATCAGGAAGCCGATGGACATGGCCTGGATGCCGTAGCGTTCCAGCGGCTCCATGCTCTTGCCGTCGGTGCTTTCCGGGCGCGCGCTGATGCCCAGCATCTGCGGCTGCGAAGGGCCGTAGATGTCGGCGTCGAGGATGCCGACCCGTGCACCTTCTGCGGCCAGCGCCAGCGCCAGGTTGACCGCGGTGGTGGATTTTCCGACGCCGCC
>DAOMFG010000141.1:0-4699 GCA_035429685.1 Methylophilaceae bacterium
TTCGCGTGGCATGGCCGGCGGCCAGGCCATTGATCTGGCCAGCGTGGGCCTCAGTCTGACCCAGGCGGAACTGGAGCTCATGCATATCCACAAGACCGGCGCACTGATCCGGGCAGCCGCGCTGCTGGGTGCCTATTGCGCACCGGCGCCGGATGTCGCGAAAACGCAGGCGCTCGACCACTACGCCAAATGCATCGGCCTGGCGTTCCAGGTCATCGACGATATCCTCGATACTCAGGCAGATACCGTGACGCTCGGCAAAACCGCGGGCAAGGACGTCGAGAACAACAAGCCCACTTACGTCACCATCCTCGGCCTCGAACGCGCCCGAGAACTGGCCCGCGAACTGCGCGCGGATGCGCTGAAGGCACTGGCCCCGCATGGCGATGCCACCATGCGACTGGTTCAGCTTGCAGACTTTATTACCCAACGCCAATTCTAATGCCCTTACTACTCGATTCCATCGATTTCCCCGCCCAGCTACGTCAACTGGATCGCGCGCAACTGCCCCAACTCGCGGACGAACTGCGCGCCTTCCTGATTGACAGCGTGTCGCAGACCGGCGGCCACCTGTCGTCCAATCTCGGCGTGGTGGAACTCAGCATCGCCCTGCATTATGTGTTTAACACCCCTGACGACAAACTGGTCTGGGATGTCGGCCACCAGACCTATCCGCACAAGATCCTGACCGGACGCCGTGACGCCATGCGGGGATTGCGCCAGACCGGAGGGATCGCTGGCTTCCCGCGCCGCGGAGAGAGCGAATACGACGCCTTCGGCACCGGACATTCCAGTACCTCCATCTCCGCCGCCTTGGGCATGGCGGTAGCGGCACGGCAGAACGGCTCCGACCGCCGCGCCGTGGCCATTATCGGAGACGGCGCCATGAGCGCCGGTATGGCGTTCGAGGCGCTCAATAACGCCGGGGCCATGGAAGCCAATCTGTTGGTCATCCTCAACGACAACGACATGTCGATCTCGCCGCCGGTCGGCGCCCTCAACAACTATCTGGCCAAGCTGCTTTCCGGGCGCCTGTACGACCATATGAAGCGCGGTACGGAGAGAGTGCTAGGCGCTGCCCCACCCTTGCTGCAACTGGCCAGGCGCGCCGAAGAGCATGTCAAGGGCATGGTCACGCCCAGCACCTTGTTCGAGGAATTCGGCTTCAACTACATCGGCCCCATCGACGGCCACGATATCGACGTGCTCATCGCTACCCTGTCCAACATCCGCCAACTGAAGGGTCCGCAGTTCCTGCACGTGATCACCCAGAAAGGGCGTGGCTACCGGCCGGCAGAGGACAATCCGTGCAAGTTCCACGGCGTAGGCAAATTCGATCCCGCCAACGGCGAAGCACTGAACAGTGGCGGAAAAAAAACCTATACACAGGTGTTCGGCGACTGGCTGGTGGATATGGCAATCCATGACCAGCGGCTTGTCGGCATCACCCCTGCTATGTGCGACGGCTCGGGCATGAACCAGTTTGCCGAGCAATTCCCGCAACGCTATTTCGACGTTGGCATTGCCGAACAGCATGCGCTCACTTTTGCCAGCGGGCTGGCTTGTGAAGGAATGAAGCCGGTAGTGGCGATTTACTCGACCTTCCTGCAGCGTGCCTACGACCAGCTGATCCACGACATCGCTCTGCAGAACCTGCCGGTGCTGCTGGCCATAGACCGTGGCGGCCTGGTCGGCGCAGACGGTCCGACCCATGCCGGCAGCTTCGACCTTTCCTATCTGAGATGCGTCCCCAATCTGGTGGTCATGACACCCGCTGACGAGAACGAATGCCGCCAGATGCTGACCACCGGCTTCATGCTGGATATGCCTGCTGCAGTCCGCTACCCACGCGGCTGCGGGCCGGGAGCACCTATCGACACCAGCTTGCAACCCATCCCCGTCGGCAAGGGTGAAATCCGGCGCAAGGGCAAAAAAGTGGCCATCCTGGCATTTGGCAGCATGCTGGCCCCTGCCCTGCAGGCTGCGGAACAGTTGGATGCCACGGTCGCAAACATGCGCTTCATCAAGCCGCTGGATGAAGCGCTTGTGCGCAAACTGGCGACTTCGCATGCGTTGCTGGTCACGATAGAAGAAAATGTCGTCATGGGTGGTGCCGGCAGCGCGGTCGCCGAAGTATTGCAAGGCAGTGTGCCACTGCTGCAACTCGGCCTGCCAGACCGCTTTATTGAACATGGCACGACAGAACAATTGCTGGCAGATTGCGGCCTGAACGCAGTCGGGATCATTGCTGCCATTGAAAAAGCAATGTCCTAGCATTATACTCAACTATTATTCAGTCTACGGGTAACATCATGAACCAGCCTGCCACACTTCCCATCGAGGATGTCCAGAATACTCCGGACATCCGCCACCTGGCTATCGACAAGGTCGGCATCAAGTCCATCCGCCACCCGATCAAGGTCAAGGACAAGTCTGGCGGCGTGCAGCATACAGTGGCCGTGTTCAACATGTACGTGCATCTGCCGCACAATTTCAAAGGCACGCACATGTCTCGTTTTGTCGAGATCCTCAATATGAACGAGCGTGAAATTTCGGTAGAGAACTTCGAGACCATCCTGCGCGAGATGGTAAAGCGCCTGGAAGCACAGTCCGGTCATATCGAGATGACGTTCCCCTATTTCATCAACAAGGCGGCCCCGGTTTCAGGCGTGACCAGCCTGCTGGATTACGAGGTGACGTTCATCGGAGAAATCAGGGACGGCGAATACAGCATCACAGTCAAGGTGCTGGTGCCCGTCACCAGCCTGTGCCCGTGCTCCAAGAAAATATCCGACTACGGCGCGCACAACCAGCGCTCGCACGTCACTGTATCCGCCCGCATTAACGACTTCATCTGGGTGGAAGACCTTATCAACCTAGTGGAAGAACAGGCTTCGTGCCAGTTGTATGGCCTACTCAAGCGGCCGGACGAGAAGTTCGTCACCGAACACGCCTATGACAACCCCAAGTTCGTCGAGGACATGGTGCGCGACGTGGCTGCGCAGTTGAACAAGGAGCCGCGCATCGACGCCTACGTGGTGGAAAGCGAGAATTTCGAATCCATCCACAACCACTCCGCTTATGCATTGATCGAGCGCGACAAGCGCTAATATTTCTTGGTCAGCTTCAGCACCATCCCCTCATACTTCATGTCCATGCGGGTAAGCACGCTGTTACCTAGCAATACCACTATGGGAGAATCACCCTCCACAACCATGCCCTGCACTTGGTAGAAGGTAATGGCCCCCAGTTTCAGGCTATTGATCGAAACCTGGTAAACCCTGACCACGCCGGCCGCGGTAGCAGCCATGGCCGGCTTTCCCGCCAGGTAGTCTATGCCAAGCCGCTGGGCCTCGGCGCTGCTCATGGCAACGGCACTGGCCCCGGTATCCACCATGTACTTGAAGCTCCTACCGTTGATGCTGCCATGGCCGAAGTAGTGGCCGTTGGTATCCCGGTATAGCGAGACTGAACCACTCTGAGATTGCGCTATAGGCGAACTGATAGCAGCCCCTTGCCCCGCTGCCAGTTCCTTGATCCTCCCCTCGATCTCCAGAATCGCGGTGCCGCCGTCCGAGGAGATCAGCTTGACGCCCTCCGGCGACGTGTCGCCTGCTTCAATCGTCTGCGGCTTGCCATGATTGATGAGCAGCACGGCGCCGCCGTGATAGAGGCTGACCACATTGACCTGGGTATCTGCGCTGGCAAGCCCTGTCTGCATCAATCCTGCCAGCAATAGCATGCTTGTTCGCTGCATATACATCTCCTTGACCGCCGCCATTCAGGTCTGCGCAGGCAGGTGTAGCCGCCGCGCAAGCACCATCATGCCAAGCAACGCACAAAGCCCGGACAGACCGAACGCCCAGGCCGGACTTAACGATTCCCATGCATAGCCACTCATCAGGCCGCCAATCGTCCCGCCGAGTCCGAAAGAAATGCTGGTATACAGCGTCTGCCCTTTCGCCTGGTGCCGACCGGGGAAGAACTGGTGCGTCACGGCCACCGATGCGGCATGGTAACTACCGAAACTGGCCGCATGCAAAGCTTGGGCAAACACGATCAACGCCGCCGAACCCACTCCCCATCCGATCAGCTCGAACCTCAGGACCGTCAGAGCGAAGCTGGCCAGCAGGATATTTCGCAATCCGAAACGCGCTGTCAGCCGCGGCATCCACAGGAATACCAGCACCTCGCAGATAACACCGATCGCCCACAACCAGCCCACCGCCGTTTTACTGTAGCCATGGTCCACCAGGTAGATCGAGTAAAAAGTGTAATACACGCCGTGCGCTGCTGCCATGAGGAATGTGGCGGAGAAAAATGCCGCGACCTCAGAACGCCGCAGGATTTCCAGGACCGAGAAACGGTCGTTCTGATGCAGTGCGACGTGCGGCTCCGGGATCCAGCGCGAGATGGCCAGAACTCCCAACTTGAGTCCAAGCACAATCCACAGCAGCGCCCGTACCGGCGCATAACCCAGCAAATACCCGAGGCCGATGACGCTGACGATAAAACCAATAGAGCCCCACAGGCGTATCCGCCCATAGCCTGAAGCGCCTTCACGCAGGTGGCCGAGGGTAATGGCTTCTACCAGTGGCAACGAGGCACTCCAGAAAAAACTCATCAAAGCCATTACGATAAATAGCCAGAAAAAGTCATTGCCCGCGAATACGCCCAGATAGCAGGCCAGGCTCAGCCC
>DAOMFG010000142.1:0-4597 GCA_035429685.1 Methylophilaceae bacterium
TGGTCCGGCCCTCGAGGATGCGCCTGATACCGTCTTCCGCCAGCGGGACAAACCCCTTTTCCATGGCGATGGCACGTATTTGATCCAGATGCGAACGGCGCGCGATCATCGCGTCAATCTCGCCGTCGATGCGCAGTAGTTCCATGATGGCCATGCGCCCGCGGTAGCCGGTGTAGCTACAGCGCTTGCATCCCTTGTGGCGATAAACCTGGATATCGTCTTTGAACTTGATGCCCAGCAGTTTGCATTCATCTTCGTCGGGCACATAAGCTTCCTTGCAATGCGAGCACAGCAAGCGCACCAGGCGCTGCGCGATCACCCCGATGATATTGCCCGCCATGATTTCTGGCGCGATGCCGATGTCCAGCAGGCGCGGCAATGTCCCCAGGGCAGAGTTGGTGTGCAAGGTAGTAAACACCTGATGGCCGGTCATGGCGGCGCGAAAGGCCATTTCCGCCGTATCGTTGTCGCGCACTTCGCCCACCAGAATAATGTCCGGGTCCTGACGCATGATGGAGCGGATACCGTTGGCGAAATCCACCTTGTTGACTTCGTTCACCGACGTCTGGCGCATCATGGTGACCGGATATTCCACCGGATCTTCCAGGGTCATGATGTTGACTGCCTCGGTGTTGATGAACGCAAGCAGCGAATACAGCGTGGTGGTTTTACCGCTGCCGGTGGGGCCGGTGACGATCAGGATACCTTCCGGCCGGGTCATCATCAGGCGGAGTTGCTCCAGCGTAACATCGGGCAAACCGATCCGCTCCAGCGGAATGATGGACTTTTCCCGATCCAGTACCCGCAACACGATATTCTCGCCATTGATCGTGGGATGGCTGGCGACCCGGAAATCGATCGGGCGCCCCACCAGCGTGATCTGCAGGCGTCCATCCTGGGGGGCGCGCGTTTCCGCGATGTCCATGCCGCTGATGACCTTGAGCCGTACCGCGATTCCGGGCCAGTAGGTCTTGTGCAGGCTGCGGATTTGCTGCAATACGCCATCGATACGGTAGCGGATGCGCAGAAAAGCGTATTCCGGCTCGAAGTGGATATCGGAAGCGCCACGCTTGACCGCATCCATCAGCAGCGCCCCCACCAGCCGCACCACAGGCTGGGTGTATTCTTCGCCGCCCCCTCCCCCTTGCAAGCTCTGGTAATCGACTTCGCCGGTTTCGATCTCGCGCAGGATGCCGTCAACGGACAGTTCGTAACCGTAGAACTGGTCGATGTGTTCTTCCAGCTGCGCTTCGCCCGCCAGTACCGGTTTGATTTGCACCTGCCCGCCCAAGATGGCGCGCAGCTGGTCGACCGCCACCACATTGAACATGTCCGCCATCGCCACCACCAGCGTCTTGCTGGACTCCTCATAGGCGATGGGGAGCAGATGGAAACGCCGCGCGAACTCTTCGGGCACCATCTTGAGTGCTTCGGCATCAGCAATGACCGTGGAAAGTTCCACGCTTTCCTGGCCGATCGTGTGAGCGACCAGATCGCGCACCATGGCCTCGGTGACAAATCCCAGCCGCACCAGCTGGCGGCCCAGCGGGATATTGTTCTGGTCTTGTTCCATGAGCGCGATGCGCAGCTGATCCTGACTGATCAAGCCCTGCTGCACCATCAGCTCGCCCAAACGAAGTTTGCGCCGCTGTTCGGCCATATTTTTAGTTAATCACTTGTCTCGGACATGTTTATGTATCAGATTTGCGGGACAGAAGAAACCCTCGATGCGCAAACCATCGCGCGTCACGACAGCATTACTCGGCCGCAGATCGTAGCTGGATGATACGCGTTTCGATGCCCGCCCGGTCTAGAGCAGAAGCTCCCTGCTTGGGCAACAATTCCAAAGCGCGCTGGTAATGCTCCAGGGCAAGCTTGCCCTTGCCCATCTGGTCGAGGCTGACCGCAAGATTGAAAGCGTATTCCGCGTTTCCAGGGTCATAGCGGGTGGCTTGAAAATAGGACTGCTGTGCCAGCGGCCACTGGTTTTGCTCGGCATACAGGCTGCCTAGCGTGGCGTGAAGAAAAGCCGCATCCGGCTGTTGCGCCAGCATGGTTTTCAGTCGGCTTTCGCTCGCCAGCGGGTCAGCCTGAGCGGTGAGACTGATCAAACCTGCCTGTGCGGCAGCGTTTCTCGGCTCCACTTCCAGCACACGCAAATAACTCGCCGTAGCCTGGTCGGCATTGTTCTGGCGCACAGAAACCGCCGCCAGCCCGAGCAGGGCGTCAATATTGCGCGGTTCGGATTGCAGTGCCTGACGGTAAAGGCGCTCCGCCGCCGCATCGTCACCCACGGAATAGGCCTGGTAAGCTGCCACGACGCTACCATTGACTACCATTGCGGGTGTCCGGTTGCGAGTGACCTTTACCGAGACGTCCTCCACCGACGCCACCGTCTTGCCTGTTGCCGGGGCTGCCGCACTGGCAGCCGCCAATTCCGGTTTTTCCGTCAGTACCGCCAGTTCAGATTCCGCACGCTTTTTGGCCGGAGCTTCCGTAATGGCAGCCGCGTTCGTCGTGACTTCCTCCGAGCCTGCCTGCTGGATCTCGCCCACCGAGGCAGCTTCGCTGTCAGCAACCGGGGCCGGGGGAGGAATGATTGACGCCGGGCGGGCTAAAACAGGCTGGGGTTGCTGCAATGAATCCAGATAGTAGTAAAAACCACCGCCAGCCAGCAACAGAAACACCAAACCGCCTACGCCGATCCAGAGCGCCCGCGATGAACCAGCATTTTCTGCTCCTGCACCCTGTTGTTTCGCCGCGAAAACCGTGGATGCCGTCTGTTGCTGCTGCCTGACACGGCCGGTAGCTTTGTTGGTTGTCGCCACGGATTCGCCGAAACCACCTTCCAGCCCCAGATCGAACCGCCCCTCTGCCGCCACATCCGGCGCGAGTTCCAGTTCTACCTCCTTGCTGTTCAGGGGCTGGTCGGCACTACCCGCTGCCGCGTCCTTGCTTTTCTCGGCCTTCTGCAGGGCTTTAATTAAAAGACTCATCGGTCGTCAGCGGAGGCAATTCTTCCGGCAGGAATTGTTTGAAATTTTTCAGTTCCTCGGTATTCAGACTGGGGCGGCGGATTACCGTGGGCCGCAGGAAGATCACCAGTTCGGTCTTGGTGGCAAAGTTTTCCTTGCCTTGGAACAGCTTGCCGATCAAAGGCAGCTTGCTCAGGCCCGGGACGCCATCGGTTTTTTTGGCAACCTGATCCTGCATCAGCCCCCCCAGCACTACGGACTGGCCGCTGTCAACCTGGAGTACGGATTCCATTTCACGCACCTCGATTTCGGGAATCGTACTTGTGACAGTCCTGCCCACTCCTTGGCTCAGGCTGGGATTGGGATCCTGCACCTCGCCGACCTTGCGCGAGATGGTGGGGCGAACATTCAGCGTCACCGCGCCATTATCCGATATTTGCGGCGTCATGCTCATGACCACGCCCACGGGAATGGTATGAGGCGTGGTGGTGTAGGCAATCAGGTTGTTGGAATTGGTGTTACCGGCGGCAACCTGGGCCTCGATGGTGAAATACACCAGGTTGTCCACCACCTTGAGAATGGCGGTCTGGTTGTTGAGCGCCATCAGTTTGGGGCTGGACAGCACGCGCGCGTTGCCAAACGTTTCCAGCGCGCGGATGGCTGCCTTGTCGTTATTGCCGCTATAGGTAGCCACGAATGCGTTGCCTGTTTGGCCAGGCAAGGGTCTCACAGTACCACTGGTTCCAAGCGATTGCACGAAGGTAAAATCCCCGGCAACCACACTCCAGTCGATGCCGAGTTGATAAGAGTCACCCAGCGTAACCTCGACGATGGTGGTTTCGATCAACACCTGCCGCAACACCGAAGCCATCACGACATCGAGGTATTGCTGAATGAAGCCATGCTGGCGCTCGGTGGCCATCACCGTTACCGTGCCGGCGACCGGATTGACGATCACGTCTTCCTTGCTTTCAAAATTGGCCGGCTGCGACTTGAACGCCTCCTGGAACAGTTTTTCGGCGCCGGCGCCGGCCCTGCTGACCGCCTCCACCTGCTTGAGGCGATCTTCCTGGGCATTGCGCACGGCCTCGGCACGGGCAGCGCGCTCCTCGGCGCTGGCTGCCTGGGTCTTGGTGGATTTCAGAATAATGCGAATGTTTTCAGCCATCGAATCCCAGAAGTTGTTTTTCGATTTGCTATTGACCATCGTGTTGGAATTGTTGCTGCTGCCCGACGAGTCACTGCTTGCAGAACTACCCGCGGTCGAAGCGGCCACGCCTGTAGATGCGATCTGCGCCGCCACACCAATGGACGAAGTGGTGTCGCGATCCATGTTGACGTAGTTGACCCTGTAGGTGCGCAGGGTGGGCATGTCGGGCGTAATGGAGAGGGTATTGCCCTCGACCTTGTAGCGCAGGTCCACCTGCTTGGAAATACGCTCGAGTATCGCAGGCAAGGTCTGATCGACGGCGTTAACGGTGACATTACCCGTGATGCCGGGATGAATGTCGATGTTCAGCTTACTTTCGCGTGCCAGCGCGAACAGGATTTCGCGCACCGGCACATCGTTGCCTACCACGCTATAGGTCTGCTGCTTGGCCCTGGGCTTGGGTTATGGCAAG
>DAOMFG010000143.1:0-4541 GCA_035429685.1 Methylophilaceae bacterium
GCGTCAATAATTTCACCCACATTCACCCGTCTTAATTCCGCCAATGTCTGCGCAATATGCGGTAGCTGTTGCGGATTGTTGCGTCCACCGGATCCCAGCCATTCCGGGGGCATGTCCGGCGCATCGGTTTCCAGCACAATGGCTTCCAGTGGCAGCATCGCCGCCAGTTCCCGGATGCGTAGCGCGCGCGGCCACGTCATGGCACCACCGAAGCCCAGCTTGAACCCCAGCTTGATGAATTCATCTGCTTGCTGACGGCTGCCGTTGAAAGCATGGGCAATGCCGCCGCGCACCTTGATGCGGCGCAGATGCTTGAGGATGGCGTCCTGCGCGCGGCGGATATGCAACAGCACCGGCAGGTCGTATTGGTGCGCCAACTTCAGCTGTTCGACGAAAAACCACTCCTGCAACTCGCGATCATAGCCCTCGACAAAAAAATCCAGGCCGATTTCACCGACGGCGACACATTGGCCTTTGGCCAATAACGCTCCCAGCACCGCCAGATCGGTTTGCGCCGCACCATCAACGTACATGGGATGAATGCCGTAAGCTGGCAGGCAGCGCGGCGTAGCGTTGCATAGCGCTTCCACGACGAAAAAATTGCCGCGTTCCACTGCCGGCACCACGATAGCCGTGACACCGGCATCCCATGCGGCCTGAACCACTTCGTCGCGGTCGGCGTCGAACTCTGCCGCGTCCAGGTGGCAGTGTGTATCAACGAGGCCGGGCACGGAGACGAATGTCCTGTCCGATGCGGTCGAGTTCGAGGATGTCGAGTTCGACGCGCTGCGACATTTCTCGTAACGGCTGCAAGGCGAACATGCCGTGCGCGGCGTCACCCAGCAGAGTCGGCGCGTAATACAGCAGCAGTTCGTCTATCAGCCCGGCCTGCAGCAGGGGGCCGTTCAGTCCAGTGCCGGCTTCGACCAGGATTTCATTGATCTCGCGCCGCGCCAACTCCTCGAACAGTGCCGGCAAGTCCACGCGGCCATCGACGCCCGGCAGTGCCAGCACTTCGGCGCCTGCGGCACGCAAGGTATCGGTTTTGGCGGCATCCTCCATCGCGGCCACCAGCAGCGTACTGCCGCCCTGCGCGATGCGCGCCGATGGCGGGGTGCGCAACCGGCTGTCCACCACCACCCGTAGCGGTTGACGGCCGGTGTCAACGTCGCGCACCGTCAGTTGCGGATCGTCCGCCAGCACCGTGCCCACGCCCGTCAGGATGGCACAGGAGCGCGCGCGCCAGCGCTGTACATCGCGCCGCGCCGCCGCGCCGGTAATCCACTGGCTGACGCCGTTCTCCAGCGCGGTGCGCCCGTCCAGACTGGCGGCGATCTTGCTCCTGACCCACGGCCGCCCGCGCTCCATGCGCAAGATGAAGCCGATATTGAGTTCGCGCGCCTGCACCGCCATCAGGCCGGTGGCAACCTCGATGCCCTTGCTGCGCAACAGCTCCAGTCCATTCCCCGCCACACGGGGATTGGGGTCGCGCATCGCGGCTACCACGCGGGCGACGCCAGCGGCCACCAGCGCTTCGGCACAAGGCGGCGTGCGCCCGTGATGGCTGCAAGGCTCCAGCGTGACGTAAACCGTGGCGCCGCGCGCTTGCTCGCCGGCCTGGCGCAAGGCATGGATTTCGGCATGCGGCTCGCCGGCGCGCTCGTGCCAGCCTTCGCCTGCCACGGTGCCATCCTTGGCGATGACGCAGCCGACGCGCGGGTTGGGCATGGTGGTATGGAGGCCGCGCTCTGCGAGGCGTAGCGCGTGGGACATGTGGATGTGGTCGACCGCGGAGAACATCAGTGCTGCACAATAGCGCTGTGCACCAGCCTGTCCTGCGGATCGAAATACAGCCGCAGGCCATGGACTACCCACAGGCAGACGCCTAAATCGTATTCGAACTGGCCGGTTTCTTCCCAGGATGGGCGGCCCAGCAAGGTGGTGACTTCAGACTTGCGCATGCCCGGTTGCAGCAGGCGTTGGCGCACGTCCAGTACCATGTCGCCGCGCTGGCATTCGTAAGACTGCCTGGTCATCGGCGCCATCCAGCGCACCGGGTCGTAGCGGTCATGGCCGAAAACGAAGTGTTCTTTCATCGCCCACCAGCCGAAGAACACCACGGTAATCAGCACCGTCACCGCGGCAAACGCCAGGGCAGCCCATTTCAGGAACGCCAGTGACGGTTCCGGCGACTGCTCCATTGCTTATTCTGCGGATTCCGGCACATCCGTGTTGTGCCGATGTGCTTGATTGAGGTCGCGGATGGCTTCGCGGAAATCGTCCACGTCCTGGAAGCTGCGGTAGACCGAGGCAAAGCGGATATAGGCCACCTTGTCCAGCCGCCGCAGTTCCTGCATGACCGCTTCGCCCAGTTCGCGTGCGTTGATTTCGCGTTCGCCGCGGCTGAGGATGCCCTGCACGATATGGTCAATAGCGCGGTCGACGTATTCGGTCGGCACCGGACGCTTGTGCAAGGCGCGGGTGAAGGACAGGCGCAGCTTGTCGCGCGAAAACTCCTCGCGCTTGCCGTTCTGCTTGACTACCTGCGGCAGCTGCAGATCGGCGGTTTCGTAGGTGGTGAAGCGCTTCTCACAGGAAGCGCAGCGCCGTCTGCGGCGGATGCTGTCGCCATCGTCATTGACGCGGGAGTCGATGACCTGGGTATCGTCGGCACCGCAGAACGGGCATTTCATGGGCGGCGCTTAGTGGCTCAGGCCCCGTAAACCGGGAATTTTGCCGTCAGCGCCTTGACTTCGTCCAGGACGCGGGTGATCACCGCCTCGTCATTGGGTGCGTCCAGCACGTCGGCGATCAGGTTGGCGAGCTTCTCGGCTTCGGCTTCCTTGAAGCCGCGCGTGGTCATCGCCGGCGTGCCGATGCGGATGCCGCTGGTGACGAAGGGTTTCTGCGGGTCGTTGGGGATGGCATTCTTGTTGACGGTAATGTGGGCACGGCCGAGCAAAGCCTCGGCGTCCTTGCCGGTCAGATTCTTGGGCTGCAGGTCGACCAGGAACACGTGGCTCTCGGTGCGGCCGGAGACGATGCGCAAGCCGCGTTCCACCAGTACCGTAGCCATCACGCGGGCGTTGGCCATTACCTGCTCCTGGTAGTGCTTGAATTCCTTGCTGGCGGCTTCCTTGAACGCCACGGCCTTGGCGGCGATGACGTGCATCAGCGGACCGCCCTGGATATTCGGGAAAATCGCAGAATTCAGCGCCTTCTCGTGCTCGGCGGAAGACAAAATCAAGCCACCGCGTGGGCCGCGCAAGGTCTTGTGGGTGGTGCTGGTGACGAAATCGGCAATGCCGACGGGGTTCGGGTACAGCCCTGCAGCCACCAGTCCGGCGTAGTGCGCCATGTCGACGAACAGGTAAGCGCCGACGCTGTCGGCGATCTTGCGGAAGCGCTTCCAGTCGATCACCAGCGCATAGGCCGAGGCGCCAGCCACGATCATCTTCGGCTTGTGCTCATTGGCCAGGCGCTGCACCTCGTCATAGTCGATCTCCTCGGTGTCGGGATGCAGGCCGTAGGTGACGGCGTTGAACACCTTGCCGGAGAAATTGACGGAGGCACCGTGGGTCAGGTGGCCGCCGTGCGCCAGGGACATGCCGAGGATGGTGTCGCCCGGCTTAAGCACGGACAGATACACCGCGGCATTGGCCTGCGAGCCGGAATGCGGCTGTACGTTGGCGTATTCGGCGCCGAACAGCTTCTTGGCGCGCTCGATGGCCAGCTGCTCGGCGATGTCGACGAATTCACAGCCGCCGTAATAGCGCTTGCCCGGATAGCCTTCGGCATACTTGTTGGTCAGTACCGACCCCTGCGCTTCCATCACCGCCGGGCTGGTGTAGTTTTCCGAGGCGATCAGCTCGATGTGGTCTTCCTGGCGCTGACGTTCTGCCTCCATGGCCTGGAACAGTTCGGGGTCGAATTTGGCGATGGTCTGGGATGCGCTGAACATGATGGTTTCCGGGGTGAAAAATGCGTAAATTCTAACATAATTCGATGCCCGGCCGGGATGCCCGCTTCTGTCTGCCGGCTACAGTCCCAGGTTGTGCACGGCCGATGCCGGCTGCGATGCTTCCACGAGTTGCCCGAAACGTTCTTCCAGCTGGCTGGCACCCTGGTGGTCGTGGAGCGCGAGCAGAAAGCGCGCCCCACTGCTGTGGAAGCGGTGTACATAATGCGCCTGGTCGGCGATGACGAAAGGGTCGCTGGCTGATCGGGCGTGATCCTCTGTCGCGTGGATGGAAATGGAATGGCTGAAGATCCTGAGCAGGCTCATCAGGCGCGGGCAGTATCGCGTGATGTGATCGGTATCGTGTAGAACGATGACCAGCCGGTTGCCGTGATTTCGCAACAGAAAGTCGCGCAGGGCATTGTAGCGGCCAAGCCCGGCGTAGCCGCCCCTGGCAAGGTCGAGGTCGAAAATATGCAGTGTGCGCTGTGCCCGCTCGATCACCTGATCGATCGCCTGCTAGTATTCAACCTCGCCGTCCAGCATGAGGTGTTGCTTGAGATTGTTCTCCGCACTTGCTTGT
>DAOMFG010000144.1:0-4512 GCA_035429685.1 Methylophilaceae bacterium
ACTTCATAATTGTCGCTGGTGGACGGCTGCAGGTCGAGGTTGAAAGTGCCGATGCCGCCTGGCTTGTAAGCCATTTCCACCAGCGTGGGGGTCTCGAAGCCCTTGCCGGCATTGGCGTACAGGTTGAGCATAGGCGTCACCTTGAACAGCACCCCGGCGACCGGCGTGGTTTTTTCGTGGCTGACCTTGCCGCTACTGTTGCCGTTGTACAGGTATTTGTCGTCGTTCTCGAAGTGCACGTCACTGTGGCGCACCCCGGCAAACAGGTTCCAGCGCTCGTGTGGCGACCATTCGCCCTGGGCGTACTGGTCAAAGTCCCAGACCTTGTTGTCCTCATCGCGGCGCAGAATTCCCTTGACGCCGCAAACGACACCCACCCCACAGATCCTGTTGTTGCCAGTGCCGGGGATGGCAAGGAAATTATCGAAACCGGTGCGGTCATCCGTCTGGGTGTCGTAGTTGGCGCCCACGGTGAAACTGTAAGGGTTGCCGGCGAGCAAGCCCTTATGGGTGTAGTGCAAGTCGGTACCGCCAAAGTTGCGCTGGATCTGCGCCACCCCGCCGGCGGTCTGGTTGTTGGCGTTTGGCGGCAGGTTCTTGAGAAATGCAGAGGTGATACCGGTCCCGCTGGGATTGGCGCCGACGGCCTGGAACTGCTCATTGAAGCGGTTGCCGCCGTAGGCCATCAAGTGGATGGTGTTGTCGGCATCGAAGTCGTGCTCCAGTTTGGCGCCGACCTGGGTGTGGCGGCGAATCACGCGCGTGTTGAAGTTTTCCGCTCCGATGCCGGCCTGCTTCGGGTCCTGTTCCCACTGATCCTTGTTCAGGCTCAGCGGGTCTTGTGCTTCCGGCTGGTCGAGATAGGTGCCGAGCACGGTCAGGCGGGTATCCTCGTTGACCTGCAGCCCAAGCTTGGTATTGAACAGGGTGCGCCGTACCGATGCGTGGTCGCGGTAGTCATCGCTTTCCAGATGGGAAAGGCCGGCATTGTAGTTGAGTGCGCCCTCGGTTCCGCCGACCTTGATGGCTTCGCGCTGGGTGTCATAGCTGCCGGCCATGAACGCGGCATCCACGGTGGGATTCTTGGGGCCATCGGCGGTAAAAATCTGCAGTACGCCGCCAGACGAGTTGCCATACAGTGCGGAGAATGGGCCGCGCATCACCTCGATTCTTTCCGCCGTGAGGAGGTCCATGGTGCCGGTCTGCCCCTGCCCGTCCGGCATGGTCAGCGGGATGCCGTCGCTGTAGAGGCGAATGCCACGCACGCCGAATTGGGAACGCGCGCCGAAACCACGGGTGGAAATCTGCAAGTCCTGCGCGTACTGCCCGCGGAACTGTGCGACGACACCGGGTACGCGTGGCAGGTCTTCGGAGATATTGACCTGCAGCTTGGCGTCGTGGATTGTCGCGGCATCCACCACGTCGATCGAGACCGGCAGGTCGAAGCTGTTCTGTTCCTGGCGCGTGGCGGTGACTACCACTGGCGAGGTCAGCAGCACATTGGCTTGCTCTGCTTCCTGGCTGGTGTACTCGCCCGAGGCCGGGGTGGTGCCGGCAACCGCGCTGGGCGCCAGGCAGAAAAGTGAAAGACCGGCCAGCAGGCTGCGGCGGTGTTTAAAGCTAGGCGATGACATTGAGCACTCCAGGGAAGCCATTATAGATATAATGGATATTGTCGAGGTTGTGGGGGCGTGTGGGTAGCGCGGGTTGACGCATTACCCCATCATGATTTTCATGAATTTGTAGACTGCGGCCAGCCATCAGCAGCGTGGTTTACTAGACCAGCCCTTCCAACAGTTGCGCCTGCACCGTTGCACCCGCCGCAACATTGCCGCAATCATCCGCCAGCACGATAAAGCAGTTGGCCTCGGACATCGAGCGCAGCACGCCCGAACCCTGGTTGCCGATGGGGCGGACTTTCCAGCTGTTGTCAGCATCGAGAAACAGGCTGCCGCGCTGGAACTCGGTGCGGCCCGGGGCTTTTTTCAGGGCTTCGGTGCAGGTGGCGTTCAGCAACGGTATGGGCGCCGGGTTGGGTTGGCCCATCAGCACCAGCAGGGCGTCGCGCACGAACTGGTAGAACGTGACCATCACCGACACCGGGTTGCCGGGCAGGCCGAAGTAGTGGGCGTTGGCGATCTTGCCGTAGGCCAGCGGCCGCCCCGGCTTCATCGCGATTTTCCAGAACACGACCTGGCCGAGGTCGTTGAGCAGTTGCTTCATGAAGTCGGCCTCGCCCACCGAAACGCCGCCGCTGGTGAGGATGACGTCGGCCGCGGCGGATGCGTCGAGCAATGCCTGCTCCAGCAACCCGGGGTCGTCGCGCACCACGCCCATGTCGATGATCTCCACTCCCAGACGCGCCAGCATGCCGTACAGGGTGTAGCGGTTGCTGTCGTAGACCTGGCCCTCCTGCAGGGGCTGGCCGATACTGGCGAGCTCGTCGCCGGTGGAAAAGAAGGCGACGCGCAGTTTCCGGTACACCCGTACTTCGCCGATACCGAGCGAAGCAATCAGCCCCAGGTCGGCCGGGCGAACCAGATGTCCGGCGGAGAACACGGTCTGGCCAAGCTTGAGGTCTTCGCCGGCGTAGCGCAGGTTCTGACCGCGTTTGACACCTTCGCCGAAGCTGATGCGGTCGCCCTCCGTCTGCACATGCTCCTGAATCACCACGCTGTCGCAGCCCTCCGGCATGACGGCGCCGGTCATGATGCGCACGCATTCGCCCTTACCCATCTTGCCGGCGAAGGACTTGCCGGCGAAAGCGGTACCGGCGATCCTCAGCGTGGTGGCGCCCGTGGCTGCCAGGTCGTCTGCGTTGAGCGCGTAGCCGTCCATGGCCGAATTGTTGTGGTTGGGCACATTGCATGGCGACAGGATGTCCTCCGCCAGCACGCGGCCAAGTGCGCTGCGCAGCGGCAGACACTCCTTGCTTTGCACTGGAGTGAGGTAGTCGCGGATGTATTTGCGCGCCTTGTCCACCGGCATGGAATTCGGGTCGTAATCGTCGGCGCAACTGGCGGCCTTGATGAAATCGGTGGTCATGATCGTGATGGCTTAATGGGTGGAAACAATTTTCAGCGTGGTGCGCTGTTGCTTTAGCCATGCCACCACGAATTCGCCGATAGCAACCGGGTCGTTGAGGTCGAGCAGTGGCAGTTTGGTCGGCGCCGAGCCGTCCGCAGCAACGGCGATAACGTGCGGATCCTGGTCTGCCAGCAGCGGCGTACCGAGCGAGGGCCGGTACACCTCGATCTTGGGGATAGCCTCCTGCTTGAAACCTTCCACCAGGATCAGGTCTGCCAGTGTGGTGTCCATGTGGGTCAGCAGTTCGACCAGACTGGGCTCCTGTCGCTGGGGTTCGATGTGCGAAAGCTCGGTCATCAATGCCCAGCGCTGGCGCGAGCCGAGCAGCGTCTGGATGGCGCCGGATTCGCGCAGCCGGTAGCTATCCTTGCCCGGATGGTCGATGTCGAAAGTGTGGTGGGCGTGCTTGACGACGGAAATACGCAGGCCATGCAGCGTGAGTACCGGGATCAGACTGGTAAGCAGGGTGGTCTTGCCGACGCCGCTGCCCCAGGCGCAAAAGCCGAGCAATGGCACTTCGCAGCGGATCATGCCGCGGCCTCCAGTTCCGCCGGTGTGTTGAAGTTGGCGAAGGCATCCGCCTCATCGTCGAACGGCACTTCTACGGCGTTGAGGCCGGCATACCAGGCATCGATCTTGCGCCCGCCGCTCTCCAGGAAACGGGTCAGGCCGGGCAGCAGCGAGGTGCGGCACAGGCAGAACACCGGGTGTGGCTGGTCGCCGGTTTTGGCTACGGCGAGGTCGGCCTGATGTTTTTCCATGGCCTGCAACAGGCGCTGCGCCAGGTCGGCAGGCAGGAAAGGCGAATCGCAGGGCACGGTGACGACCAATGGCGTTTTTGCCACTGACATGCCGCTGTGCAGCCCGGCCAGCGGCCCGGCGAAACCGCCGATGGCGTCGCTGATGACCGGGTAGCCAAAAGCCTGGTAGGCCTCGATTTCACGGTTGGCATTGAGCAGGATTTCCGTCACCTGCGGTTGCAGGCGTTCCAGTACGTGCGCCACCAGCGGCTTGCCGTGGAACGGCAGCAGCCCCTTGTCCACGCCGCCCATGCGCCGCCCCATGCCGCCAGCGAGAACGATGCCGGTGACGTTCATGCCGCCGCCTGTGCTTTCTCGGTGTGGCGGAAGCGCTCGGCGCCGGTGAACAGCAGGAAATGCCGACCCTGGGCGCGGCCGATCATGGTGATGCCGACCTTTTGTGCGATTTCCCAGCCCATGCGGGTGAGGCCGGAGCGCGACACCAGAAACGGGATGCCCATCTGTGCCGCCTTGATGACCATTTCGCTGGTCAGCCGCCCGGTGGTGTAGAAAGTCTTGTCATGGCCGCTGACGTCGTCCAGCCACATCATGCCGGCGATGGCATCTACTGCGTTGTGGCGGCCGACGTCCTCGACGAACATCAGGATCTCGCTGCCCGGGTTGG
>DAOMFG010000145.1:0-4505 GCA_035429685.1 Methylophilaceae bacterium
GGCCCATGATCACGTCACATTGCTTGAACGCCTGCTCGAAATCCTGCGCGATCAAACGGCGCAGTTGCTGGGCCTTGAGGTAGTACGCATCGTAGTAGCCGGCGCTCAGCACATAGGTGCCGATCAGGATACGGCGCTTCACTTCCGCGCCAA
Organism: Methylophilaceae bacterium; assembly: GCA_035429685.1. Lineage (GTDB taxonomy): Bacteria > Pseudomonadota > Gammaproteobacteria > Burkholderiales > Methylophilaceae > DAOMFG01. The sequence continues at coordinate 154 of DAOMFG010000145.1, forward strand.
AACCTTCGGCGCGGCTCTTGCTGTACATGTCGAGCAGGTCGGTGTATTCCGCGGCGCGATGGCCGTAACGCACACCGTCATAGCGCGACAGGTTGGAACTCGCTTCGGCCGGCGCGAGCACGTAATACACGGGGATGGAAAGCTGGGTGTTGGGCAGGCTGATTTCGACGGTTTCAGCGCCCAGCTTGCGGTACTGGTCGATGGCGTCCAGCACCACCTTGGCGACACCCGCATCCAGCCCTTCGGCAAAATATTCCCTGGGCAGGCCGATGCGAAGGCCCGCCAGCGGCTTGTTCAGGTCGCGGGTGTAATCTTCTTTTTCACGCTGCAGGCTGGTGGAATCGCGGCTGTCGAAGCCGGCCATCACATTCAGCATCAGCGCGAGGTCTTCAGCCGACTTGGCCATCGGGCCGGCCTGATCCAGGGACGAGGCGAAGGCGATCATGCCGTAGCGCGAACAGATACCGTAAGTCGGCTTGAGGCCGGACAGGCCGCACAGGGACGCCGGCTGGCGAATCGAGCCGCCGGTATCGGTACCGGTGGCTGCCGGCGCCAGGCGCGCGGCCACGGCCGCAGCCGAACCACCCGAGCTGCCACCCGGTACGCGGGCGCGATCCCACGGGTTCTGCACCTTGCCGAAATACGAGGTTTCGTTGGAGGAGCCCATGGCGAACTCGTCCATGTTGGTTTTGCCGAGATTCACGGCGCCGGCGGCATCGAACTGGCTGATGATGTGGGCATCGTAAGGCGCGATGAAGTTTTCCAGCATCTTCGAGCCACAGGTGGTGCGCCAGCCCTTGGCGCAGAAAATGTCTTTCTGCGCGAACGGAATGCCGGTCAGCGGGCCAAACTTGCCCTGCGCAATCAGTGCGTCGGCAGCCGAGGCTTGGGCCAAGCTGCGCTCGGCATCCAGCGTGACATAGGCATTGATTTCCGGGTTGAGCCGGCGGATGCGGTCGAGAAACAGTTGCGTCAGCTCGGCGCTCGAAATCTGCTTGCTGGCGAGCGCAGCCGCCAGTTCCTTCAAACTTGCGTTAATCATTACTCAATAACCTTGGGAACGAGGTAGAGGCCGTTTTCGACGGCCGGCGCAATGGACTGGAACAGTTCGCGCTGGTTGGTTTCGATGACCACATCGTCGCGCAACCGTTGCGACACGTCCTGCGAGTGTGACATGGGGGCGATGCCGGTGGTGTCCACCGCCTGCATCTGTTCGATCAGGCCCAGAATGCCACTGAGTTTGCTGAGCGTGGCTTGCGCGTCGTCTTCGGTGACTTCAATGCGGGCGAGGTGAGCAATGCGTTTTACGTCGTCGGTGGTCAGGGACATGGTATTAAGCTGTAAGTCTTAAACTTCAAGGCGATATCGGGTATTATAGCGCGATTTAATTCACACCTTCAGCCAAGGCCATCCGGCTTGGCAAGTATGCTCGGGATATAAACACATGTTCGGTTTCTTAAACAGTTATTTCTCCAACGATCTCGCCATTGACCTTGGTACTGCCAACACTCTGATTTATGTGCGCGGGAAAGGCATTGTGCTGGATGAGCCTTCCGTCGTCGCGGTGCGCCACGAAGGCGGCCCCACCAACAAGAAGACCATCCTCGCCGTGGGTGCCGAAGCCAAGCGTATGTTGGGGCGTGCGCCTACCAACATCCAAGCGATCCGGCCAATGAAGGATGGTGTCATTGCCGACTTCACCATCACCGAGCAGATGCTCAAGTATTTCATCCGTCGCGTGCATGAATCCCGCCTGTTCTCGCCCAGTCCGCGCATCATCATCTGCGTGCCGGTCGGTTCGACCCAGGTTGAGCGCCGTGCCATCAAGGAATCCGCTGAAATGGCGGGTGCGCGCCAGGTGTTCCTGATCGAGGAACCGATGGCCGCCGCTATTGGTGCTGACATGCCGGTGGCGGAGGCAACCGGTTCGCTGGTGGTCGACATCGGTGGCGGTACCACTGAGGTTGGCGTGATTTCGCTGGGCGGCATCGTTTACGCCAAGTCCGAGCGCGTCGGCGGTGACAAGTTCGACCAGTCCATCATCGACTACATTCGCCGCAATTACGGCATGCAAATCTCCGAGCCGACAGCCGAGCTGATCAAGAAGAAGATTGGTTCTGCTTTCCCCGGCTCGGAAGTGTTGGAGATGGAAGTCACCGGCCGCAATCTGGCGGAAGGTCTGCCGCGCAAGTTCACCATTTCCAGCAACGAAATCCTGGAAGCGCTGACCGAGCCACTCAATGCCATCGTCGGGGCGGTCAAGTCGGCGCTGGAACAAACTCCGCCGGAATTGGGCGCCGACATCGCCGAAAAGGGGATGGTGCTGACCGGCGGCGGTGCCCTGCTGCGCGACCTGGATCGCCTGCTGATGGAAGAAACCGGTTTGCCGGTGATCGTGGCCGACGATCCGTTGACATGTGTCGCTCGCGGCTGTGGACGTGCGCTGGAAGAAATGGACAGGCTGGGCAACGTCTTTGCCAATGAATAAAGCGGCGGCTGACCGTTAGCAGATGGTTTTTCGCTGAGAGCCCGTATGGACCCTTATCAGCCGCACGCCTTTTTTGCCCGCGGCCCCAGCACCTTGGTGCGTCTGATATTTTTCGGCACGCTTTCCATCGTCCTGATGGCGGTTGATTCACGGCTGCACACCCTGACGGAGGTCCGGCAGGGGATTGTTGCATTGCTGCATCCGCTGGAAGTGATCGTCCACAGCCCTGTTGCCGCTTACCATCAGGTGAGTGAATACCTTTCCACGCAGAACACGCTCACCCGGGAAAACCGTCATCTGCGCGAACAGGCACTGCGACAGGGTGCCGAATTGCAGCGTTTTCATACGCTGCTTGAGGAAAACGAACATCTGCGCAATCTTCTCGGCGTAGTACCTGCCCTGGCGCAGCCAGCCAGGCTGGCGGAAATCGTACATGCCGGCCGCGATCCCTTTACGCACAAGGTGATTGTCAATCTCGGCTCGCAACAAGGCATCAGTTCCGGGCAGGCGGCGGTGGACGAATACGGCGTCATCGGCCAGGTGACCAGGGTTTATCCTTTCAGCAGCGAGGTGACGCTGGTGACCGACAAGGATTTGACCATCCCGGTTCAGATTGAGCGCAACGGCCTGCGCGCCATCGCCTTCGGCAATGGACGCGAACGTGCCATCAACCTGCCATACCTGCCGGCCAACGTGGATGTCCGCGAGGGTGACACACTGGTAACCTCCGGCATTGACGGCATTTACCCGAGCGGCATGGCGGTAGCCAAGGTCACCCGCATCGAGCGCGCCGCCGACTCCCCATTTGCCCATATTGTCTGTACGCCGACCGCTGGCACCGAAACCCATCGGCAAATCCTGCTGCTTGCCGTGGCGGAAAAGCCGCCGCAGTTGCCTCCACCCCTTGAGCAGCCGAACCCATCCCCTGCCCGCCATGCATCCAAGCCATAAACACGTATACCTGTCGTTGTTCGCGGCATTCATACTCTACCTGCTGCCCTGGCAGGGGTTCGGACTGATGCTGCGCCCCGACTTCGTGCTGCTCGTGCTGATTTACTGGATGCTGCGCGCGCCGCATCTGTGCAACGTCGGCACCGCCTGGACCATAGGACTGCTGGTCGATCTCGCCAGCGGCGGGCTGTTTGGCCAGTATGCGCTGGCTTATGCCATCAGCGCTTTTGTCGCCCTCACCTACCAGCGCCGGCTGGTGCTATTCAATGCATGGCAGCAGGCTGCTTACGTGCTGGCGCTGCTGCTGCTCACCCAGACTACGATCCTGGTGCTCAAACTGTTTTCCGGCGGAGGTTTGCCTGGCTGGAGCTACTTCCTGCCCAGTGTCAGCGGAGTGCTGTTATGGCAGCTGCTGTTCTCGCGCATCCGTGCGGCCAATGTCAAAGATTCCGGCTAACGGCATCACATGCCATCCGCTTCCGAGCTCAGAAACCCCCTGCGCGAGCAGCACTACTTCAAACTTCGCCTCATCGCGGCGGCGCTGGTAGTGCTGATCTGCTTCGGCATTCTCGCCACGCGTTTTTCTTATCTGCAATTGGTGCGCTACGAGCACTACCAGACGCTGGCAGAGAACAACCGCATCTCGCTGGTACCGATGGTGCCCAATCGCGGTTTGATTCTGGACCGCAACGGCGTGGTGCTGGCGCACAACTTCTTCGTCTATACCCTGGAAATCACCCCTTCCAGAGTGGAAAACCTAGAAGAAACTATCAATGCACTGAAGGAGCTGGTGGAAATCAGCCCGTCCGACCACAAACGTTTCAAACGGTTGCGCGACGAAAGCCATAATTTCGAAAGCGTGCTATTGCGCAGCCACCTCAGCGATGAGGAGGCGGCACGCTTTGCCGTCAAC
>DAOMFG010000146.1:0-4468 GCA_035429685.1 Methylophilaceae bacterium
CCCTAACTTCCTTTTCGTGTGGTGCATGAGGCGATTCATGCCCCTTTCCCCGGCTTCAATCGTGCCCAGGCGGCCGTGCTGGAAGCAGAGGTGCTGGTAAGTCGGCTGCATCTGCTGCCGCTTGAGAAGATTGAGCACGAGGTGAACTATCTGACGATCGCCGTCGAAAAGACTGCTGGCGAGCGTGAGTTGGAGGCATGGAGCTGGCTGATGGAAAAAATCGACAACTACAAGGCCGGCATGCGCGGGGAGAACCTGGCGTGACACGGCTGCTTGCCAGTGTTACCAGTGCAGAGGAGGCGATGATCGCGCTGGAGGCAGGCGCGGACATCATTGACCTGAAAAACCCGGCGCAGGGCACGCTAGGAGCCTTGCCGCTGGACGTCATCAGGGCAATCGTCAAGGTCGTGGACGGCCGGCGACCGGTCAGTGCCACTATAGGCGATTTGCCCGTGCAGCCAAGTCTTCTCGCTGGGCGGGTGGCTGAAACGGCCAGCACCGGCGTGGATATCATCAAGGTCGGTTTCTTTGGAAATACCGGGCATCAGGAGGCGGTGCGGGCGTTGACGCCGCTCGTGGCTATGGGGGCGTGCATTGTCGCCGTGTTGTTTGCGGATCATCGACCGGACATGAAGTTGCTGCCGTTGCTGGAAAATGCCGGCTTCTATGGTGTGATGCTGGATACCGAAAACAAGAACGGAGGACGCTTGACGGACTATCTTGGCCTTGATGCCTTGCACGATTTCGTCATCGCCTCCAGATCGAAACGTATGCAAGTAGGGCTGGCCGGTTCTCTTATGGAATCCGACATTGCGTCTTTGTCTTTGTTGAAACCAGATTATCTGGGTTTTAGAGGCGCCCTGTGTGCAAACCATGAGCGCAAAGCGATGCTCGATCGCACACACCTCGAGTCTGTGCAATCGATGTTGCGTGAATGCAACAAATTGGCGGTTGATGCGCATTAATTCAATAAATGGCTTGCCGGTAAATACCGCATTTAGTATAGTTCGCGAGAGTTCTAAACAAAGGGGTTTCACAAAATGAAAAACAAGTTGATTGGTCTGGCTGTGGCCGGCGCGTTTGCAATGTCTGCTGGCGCTGCCTTTGCTGCTGATGAATTCGAGGGTTCCTGGTACGTCATGCCGAACATCGGCATGATGCATGCCGATAGCGACCTGGATGCGGAAAGCTGGGCGCCAGCTTATGGCATTTCCTTGGGCAAGCAGCTTAGCGAGCACTGGGACGTGCAAATCGGGGGCACTTATGCCAAGGCAGATTCCGACAAGAGCGGCGTGGGTGGTGACTACAAGCAGACCCTGTTTGGCGTAGATGCGTTGTATCTCTTCAGCCGCGAAAAGTTCCGCCCTTACTTGCTGGCTGGCTTGGGTTACGCACACAACGACGTCGACTATAATGCCAATGGTACGAATTACGGTGACTCCAACAACTCCGTGTACGGCAAGCTGGGGTTCGGTTTCCAGTATTCCTTCACCGACCGCATCGGTTTGCAGTTCGGCTTGCGTGAGGTATGGAGCCGGGCCGATGTGCCGCAGTCCTATACTGGGGCAAACAATACCGATAGCAAGACTGTAGGCAACCTTTATACCAACCTTGGTCTTATCATCAACTTCCCGCCGCCCCCGAAGGCTGTAGTCGTTGCTGCCCCTGTCGCTGCCGGCCTGCCAGAAGTTGCTCCGGTTGAGGATGAAGTGTATGAATTCACGGTTGAAGAAACTGTCGTCGAGGAGGGTCCGGCCAAGCCTGCTGTGAAGGTAACGCTGGCAGCCGAAGTGCTGTTCGGTTTCGACAATGCTACCCTGAAGGACGAAGGTAAGTCACTGCTCAACACCGAAGTGGTCGAGAAAATGAAGGCGCACCCTGAAGCCGAGCTGGTGCTGGTGACCGGATATACCGATCGTATCGGCGATGCCAAGTACAACCAAAAGCTGTCCGAGCGCCGTGCCAACGCCGTCAAGAAGTATCTGGTCAGCCAAGGCATCGAAGAAAACCGTCTGCATGCAGTTGGTAAGGGTGAGGCCGATCCCATCGCCGAGTGCAAGGGTGTTCGCGGCAAGAAGCTGATCGAGTGCCTGCAACCTAACCGTCGCGTGGTGGTTGAAGTCGAACGCCAGCGTGCAGTCGAAGAAGTTACAGTTGAGCAAACTGAAGTCCAGGGTGTGGTTGTTGAACCACAACAGTAATAACTTCATCTGAAATTAAAAAAGCCCCGCATGTCGGGGCTTTTTTTTTAAGAGGTTGTCTATGCCGGAAGCCCATATCAACACAGTTGACCTGCTTATCGAAGCACGCTGGATTATCCCTGTGATGCCGCGAGGGGTGGTACTGGAAAATTCCGCGATTGCGATTGACCAGGGGCGGGTCATGGCCATATTGCCGATTGCCGAGGCGCGCCAGTGCTTTCATGCGTTGGAGACGGTCAGTTTACCGACACATGTCCTGATTCCCGGCTTGATTAACCTGCATACGCATGCCGCCATGTCATTGATGCGCGGATTGGCTGATGACGTGCCATTGATGACCTGGCTCGATGCACATATCTGGCCGGCAGAGGTGGAACTGGTATCCGCGCGCTTCGTGCACGATGGTACTTTGCTGGCTTGCGCCGAAATGCTGCGCGGTGGCGTGACCTGCTTCAATGATATGTATTTCTTCCCTCAGGCTGCTGCCGAGGCAGTGGAGCGTTCCGGTATCCGTGCCTGTCTCGGGCTGGTGTTGCTGGAATTTCCCTCAGGTTATGCAGCCGATGCCGATGATTATCTGAGTAAGGGATTGGCGGCGCGCGATGCTTTGCGTGGTCGCGAGCGTATCACCACGTGCCTGGCCCCGCATGCGCCTTATACCGTCAGCGACCGCAGTTTTGGCAAGCTGCTGACCTATGCAGACCAGCTTGGGCTCAACCTGCATACCCACCTGCATGAGACGCGAGAAGAAATTTCACAGAGCGAGGCGCAATATGGATTGCGGCCGTTGCAACGTCTTACCGGGCTGGGTCTTCTTGGCCCGAATCTGCTGGTGACGCATTGTGTACACCTGACGCTGGGCGAAATAGAAACTCTGTCAGCCCAGGGCTGCCATGTTGCGCATTGTCCCAGCTCCAACCTCAAGCTGGCCAGTGGCATCGCGCCAATATCGACACTTCTGGCTGCCGGAATCAATATCGGAATAGGTACGGATAGTGCTGCCAGCAACAATCGACTGGACATGTTTTCTGAAATGCGGCTGGCCGCACTACTGGCCAAGGCCGCAGGGGATGCCTCCACTCTGAAGGCAGGGCAGGCATTGGAGATGGCTACGCTCAACGGCGCACGCGCGTTGGGACTGGATGACCATATCGGCTCCATCGAGCCCGGAAAACTGGCGGATCTGGCGGCGGTAGACTTCTCCAGCCCGGAAATGCAGCCGTGCTTCGATCCCCTGTCTCACCTGATTTACGTCGCTGGGCGCGAGCAGGTTAGCCATACTTGGGTGGCTGGGGAACTACGCTACCAGCGCGGCGTCCATGACAGTGTCGACATTGCAGAATTACAGGAGATCACTACCAGATGGCAAGCCAGGCTGAAACAGTTTCACCATTGAACGCCGATCCGGCCGAGTTGCAGAAATTCGCTGCGCTGGCGCATCGCTGGTGGGACCCCACCAGCGAATTCAAGCCGTTGCACGACATCAACCCACTGCGACTGGATTACATTGACCACGTTGCCGGTCTGGCTGGCAAGCGCGTTCTGGATGTTGGCTGTGGCGGCGGCATCCTGTCTGAATCGATGGCGCAACGCGGTGCCGAGGTGACAGGCATAGACCTGGGCGAAAAGGCGCTCAAGGTAGCGCAGTTGCACAAGCTGGAAAGTGGCGCAATGGTGAATTACCGCCTGGTGGCAGTTGAGACTTTGGCTGACGAAAAGCCAGCAAGCTACGATGTGGTGACTTGCATGGAAATGCTGGAGCACGTGCCCGATCCTGCTACAGTGGTGCGCGCCTGCGCCCGGCTGGTAAAACCGGGTGGAAGGGTGTTCTTTTCCACCCTCAATCGTAACCTCAAGTCCTACCTGCTCGCCGTGATCGGGGCCGAATACGTGCTCAACCTGCTGCCAAAAGGCACACATGAATACCAGAAATTCATCAAGCCTTCCGAACTGTCCGCCTGGTGTCGTACAGCCGGCCTTGAGGTGTCCGGTATCACCGGCATGAACTACAACCTGTTCAGCAAGCGTTACACACTGGGCGAGGATGTTTCCGTCAACTACATCATTCACACCATCAAATCTTGAACTCCAGGACTGTTCTATTCGACCTTGACGGTACGCTGGTCGACACTGCCCCAGATTTGGCTCTTGCACTCAATATGCAGCGTGAGCGTCACGGCTTACCTCCGTTGCCGCTGGAAACCATACGTCCCTATGCCTCCCACGGTTCGCGTGGACTGCTCGGCGTTGGTTTCGGACTGGCCCCC
>DAOMFG010000147.1:0-4466 GCA_035429685.1 Methylophilaceae bacterium
AAGAGGTGTCCTGGATACAGGGGCGGCTACACAACGGAGAAATTGCTCAGGTCAATTTGCTACCGGACGGCAGTGGCGCCGTCAATCCGGCTTTCGACGTCACCCCGGCACGGCTGGTGACTGGCATCATCACCGAGCATGGCGTGATCCATCCTGACCAGCTTAGGAGTCTGTTTCCATGACGCACCTGCGCGAACAGTTGCTCGCCGTCACCCGCAAACTATCCGAACTCGGTCTCAATCGCGGGACTGCCGGCAACGCCAGCGTGCGCGATGGTACTGGCTTCCTGGTCACGCCCAGCGGGATGTCCGTGGAGGCCATGACGCCCCACGACATGGTGTGGGTGGATTTCGACGGCAACGCCCAAGGCGAGCGCAAACCCTCCAGCGAATGGCGCTTCCACCGCGACATCCTGCATGCACGCCCGGAAGTCGGCGCGGTGATCCACACCCATGCCATGTTCGCGACCACGCTGGCCTGTCTGCGCCGCGACGTTCCACCTTTCCACTACATGATCGCCGTGGCTGGCGGCGATAGCCTGCGCTGCGCGCCTTATGCCCTGTTCGGCACCCAGGCGCTGTCGGATGCTGCGCTGACCGCACTGCAAGACCGCAAAGCCTGCCTGCTGGCCAACCATGGCATGATCGCAGTAGGCCGTGACCTGGAGGCCGCCCTGGCCATGACACAGGAAGTCGAAACCCTGTGCGAACAGTATTGGCGCACCTTGCAGGTCGGCGGGCCGACGCTGCTGACGCCGCAGGAAATGGATGAGGCGCTGGAACAGTTCAAGGACTACGGACGCTGGCGGCAGGAATCGCAATAAGCCACAGCTGGCCGCCTTCTACCAGTTCCGCATCCTGCTGAGGAGTATGCGCCTGCGTCACACCGAAAAAGTAGCGCCGATCCGGTTTGGCCCAAGGGGCGCTTTTCAGCAATCCGGTCACCTCGATGATGCCGGAATGTTCCTCGTCCTCGGTCATGAATTCCGCACCGCCGTTAGTGAATAAACGGGACTCGGACTCGAACAACTTCTGCGCCGTATGCGGCCGGGCCGGGTCGTATAGCCAGATCGCGGCCAGCCTGTCGCTCTCGCCCGGATCCTCCTCGATCAGCACGCGGCCGTCGCCGTCCACCGCAAGGTTATCGAACATCTGCGCGCCAACCTCGCCCGCCTCCAGCACCTCGTCGACATGGCCACCCTGTTCTGGATGCTGCGAATCATCGAAAGCCAGACGGAACAGCTGACTTTTCCCGTCAATCCTGTCCGTGGTGGCAAACCAAAACACGTTGCGGTCGCGCTTGTCCCACGCACCATCCTCCGGCCGCAGCAAGGGGGTGGCGCCCAATTGGCGGGCACGGGCGCGCAGCACCTTGCCGTCCAGCCCGACCACCTCGCCCAGCGGCAGCAGGGAGAAACGCCGGTCCTCGAAACGCACGGCATAAAGCGCGCCCCCTACCAGTCCGGCCTTTTCTACCGGGTTGCCAGTTCTGCGCTTTTCGCCGACATAGACGTAGACATGGCCGCCGGGGTAATCATCCATGCCGACCACTACCGTGCGATGGCCGGATTGCGGCAGAGCCAGCAGGTTCTCCCAAGCCACCCGCCCCAGATGCGGCAGTTCGTAACTGACCCCGGCCTGCGCACCGCCGACCACGTGAGCGAAGGCGCGCCCGCCAGCGTCTTTTTCTTCCTCGCCGTTGAGCAGCAGACGGCCATCGAAGCCCTCACCTTCAGAACCGGTAAATGCCGGATCGGCCGCGAGGTCGGCCGAGCAGAATCGCCCGAAAGCGACTGCCGGAACCACGTTGTGGGAAGCGGAAACAGCATCCCACAACTGCACCTGCCGTACGAGGTCCTCGCCCCTCAACACAGCCAGATCAGCCAACCGGATAGTCCAGCGCGAAACGAAAGCGCCCTTGCCACCATGTGCCCTGGGCACCCCCTTGTCGGCAGGGATTTCATGGTTCATCAGCACCGTCAGGGTGCCGTCGCCGTTATCCCGCGCACCCAGCCCGTCAGGCCCCCCGGCCAGCCGGTAACCGTTGCCGGCTGCCTCCCCAACCGTGAGCAACGGCTTTACTTCGGCGTCCCCTATCAGGGGATGCAGGTAAGGAACGGACGGCGCCGCCTGCAGGGACAGGGAACACATCAGATAGCACAGCAATATCAGGAAACGCATGCCTAAGCTCCAGCAACAATGACTCTTGAAAGCAGGGATAAAGTACCACCTTGGGCCGCGATCTCAAAAAAAACAGCCCGCAGAGCGGGCTGGAGTGAGGAGACGCAGAGAAATGATTCTAGAAATCGAACTGGGCGCGGAAGTTCATGGCGTTTTCGGTATCATCAACAGAATCGCAGGCCGCCTTGTTCGCGTTGGTCTGCGCTGTCGTTGTGCCATTTGCACAATCCAGCTTGGTATGGATGTAGTCCAGCAGGAAGCGGGTGTTCGGATTGATGATCCATTTCACCCCTGCCGTCCAGGCGTGCGCCTCGTTGAATTTGGCAGTCTGCGCAGCAGGCGTCGGACCTACAGTTGCAGCCAGATACGGTGTCTCGAAGTCGCTGGCATCCAGATTGGTGTAGCGCAGGCCGAGTTCCCAGGCGCCCCAACCCTTGTTGCCGCCTTCCATGCGCGGGTTGAAGTCGTTAAACGGTTTGATGCGGTCGAATTTGCCGTTCTTGTAGGAATCGGCATACTTCTCGCCCGTCACCAACCAGGTCAGCGCGGCGTTCCAGGTCTTGATGGTCTTGCTGTCATCCGTGGCAGTCCCGGAGACGATCAGCCCCTTGTCGTTCTGGTAGTCGGCATGTGCATACTCGGACTGCAGCTTGAACTGGTTGTAGGCGAATGCACCTTCCAGGCCGGTGCGCGTCAGGTCGAAGCCGTCGCGCAGGTTGGCGGACTTGAACACGTCGAGCCCGCGGCCTTCACTGCGCAAGGTGACCTGGGTACTGTTTGCGGTTCCGCTGGTATTGTTGTTGCCCCAGGAATCGGAATAGGCCACGCCAAGGTGCGCCACCATGTCCGGGTTGCCCATCAGTTCGGCGATGTTGGCAGTCACGCGGCCGGTCCAGGCCTTGCCATCATTTTGAATGGAGTTTTCGTTGAAGTTCTGCGCGGAGCTGTTGATGTTGCTGCCAAGCCCGTTGAAATAACCCACCGCATAGGTCGTACCTTTCACAGGGATACCCTGGAGCATGGCGCCGCGGTCGATGCCGGGGGCAAGCTGTGCCGCATAGCTGCGCTCGGTAAAGTTGATGAAGCGGGAACTGGTGAGTTCTTCCAGGCTCATCGGCTGCTTGAACTGGCCCATCTGCAACTGCGCATAGTCTACCGGACGCAGGTTCAGGTAGTACTCATACATGGCGCTGCTGTTCTGCGAAGACGTGTTGGCGAAGTTCGCGATCGCCGCGAAGTCGATCCAGTCATAAAAGGTGCCCTTGACGCCCAGATAGGCGCGGCGGATGTCCCAAGTGTCAGCCTGGTTGTTGACCTGCTGTGGATGGAAGGTACGATAGTCGGCCTGCACACGGCCGTTGATGGACATCTTGAAGGCCTTGTCGCCGGACTCGAACACGATGCCGTCCTTGAACGAGGCCTTGATCTCGCTCTTCTTCTTAGCCTCGGCAGCCTCTTTCTCGCCTTGGCGGCCCTTCATCAGCAGCGCGCCTTCCTCTTCGGTCAGAACGCCTTTCGCCATCAGCGCATTGATGATGTCGTCGTTGCTGTCGGCCATCGCCGGCAGCGCGCCCAGCAGCATGGCGCCAGAAACCGCGGCCACGACGCCGCGCAGTTTGATGCTTTTCATAGAATTGCTCCCAGTTGAAATTGAACAAAAACATGATTGGCCAATCAGGTTTTACAACGGGAGCGATTCTGGGTTCCGAATGTTACGGATTTATGACCTGAAACAAATTTGAGATGTCATGTTGCGCAAATGCGACAGTCCTTGCTGCGCGCGACCAGGTATCCTCTTTCTTTGGGTATCCTCTTTCTCTGGCATGAAGATCATTGATGATGGGGCGAAGAGCCGTCCCCAATGGCACAGGCTCTCCACTCTCCCCATGCATTTATGGCTCGATCGCGCTTGCTTGGCCGGCGATACGCAAGCCACCGGCCTTGGAACTATCCGGCGTGAATGCAGCTACGTCGCCCGACAACTCCCCACCTTCTTCGATCAGGATTTTGCCATAGCGTATTTTTCCGCTCACCTTGCCGGTCGAGTGAATGATCAACTGGCTGCGGGCCGTCAATTCGCCATCGAACTTGCCGTGGATCTCGGCAACATCGATGCCGACCTTGCCGGAAAAAGCACCCTCGGCCGCAATCTGGATGACGCGGCTGTCCATGGTGGCCTCCACGCGCCCTTCCACCACCAACGTGTGTTAATTCAGAATTTCTGCCTCCTTGAGTTTGACCTCGGGCCCGACAATAAGACGGCTTCCGGAAGGCTGATGGGCTTTC
>DAOMFG010000148.1:0-4426 GCA_035429685.1 Methylophilaceae bacterium
TACGCTTCAGCGACCAAGGTGAAATTTTCGGGCGGTAAAATAACACCTGGATGCAGGCCTGTTGCAGTTCCTCTGCAAACTAGGGCGGCATATCCTTGCAGCCGAAGCCATCCAGCAGCAGGTAAACACTTACCCCGCGTGCCGCCGCTTGCATGAGTGCGTCCGCAATGACACGGCCAATATTGTCAATTTCAAAGATGTAGGTTTGCAAGTGGATTTCATGCTGCGCTGACGCTATCGCCTGCCGCAGCGCAGGGAAAAACGCCGCGCCGTTGCGCAGCAGGGTGACGCGGTTGCCAGGAACCAACCCGCTCACAGCCTGGTCAGGGATGCCGACAGCGCGGCGTGGTCGGAAACCTGGCTGAATGCGGTGCCGCCGTGAACCTGCGCGTTTTGTACGTGAAAGCCACGCACATAGATGCGATCCAGGCGAAACAGCGGCAGCACGGCGGGAAAGCTGCGCGCTGGTTTGCCGCCCATCTGCTCGAATACCTCGCGCAGATGCAGCCCCTCGGCCAGCGCCTGTCCCGCCTTGGCGCGCCAGTCGTTGAAGTCGCCGGCGATGATGAGGGGCGCATGGGGCGGCACCAGCGTTTCGATGCGTTCCCGCAGCGCGAACAACTGTTGCCGGCGCCAGCGGGCGAACAGCCCGAGATGCACGCAAATTCCATGCAGCGGCTGATCCCAGCCGGGAATGGCGATTTCGCAGTGCAGCATGCCGCGCTGCTCCGCGTTGTGGGCGGAAATGTCCTCGTTTTCCCACTTGACGATGGGGTACTTGGAGAGCAGGGCATTGCCGTGGTGGCCGGCCGGGTACACGGCATTTTTGCCATAGGCGAAATCCTGCCAGATAGAGTCGGCCAGGAATTCGTACTGGCTTTCTTCTGGCCAGCGAGAAAAGCGGCGCTGGTGCTTGGCGTACGCGCCGCGCACTTCCTGCAGGAACACGATGTCGGCGTGCAGGCGGCGGATCAGCTCGCGCTGCTCGTGCAGTACCAGGCGCGCATTAAAGCTGGTGACGCCCTTGTGGATGTTGAAGGTGGCGATGCGAAGAGTACGTTGCACGCCGGAGAATCAGGAATGTTCGAGCATGCGGTCCAGCGCAAGCTTGGCCAGATCGGTTTCCTGCGGCGACACGTGGACGCGGTTGACCATGTTACCCTCGACCAGATTCTCCAGCGTCCAGGCCAGATGCTGCGGGTCGATGCGCGCCATGGTCGAGCATTCGCAGACGATGGACGACATGAACCGCACGGTCTTGCCTTCCGGCTTCATGCGCTCGGCCAGGCGGTTGACCAGGTTGAGCTCGGTGCCGACCAGCCAGTGCGTACCGGCTGGCGCCGCGCTGACGGTCTTGAGGATGTATTCGGTGGAGCCGACGTCGTCGGACTGGCTGCACACTTCGAAATTGCATTCCGGGTGCGCGATTACCTTGCCGTCCGGGTACTCGGCACGGAAATTGGTAATATCGGAGCCTCGGAACATCTGATGTACCGAGCAGTGGCCTTTCCACAACAGGATTTTGGCGTCGTCGATCTCTTGTCTGGTCAGCCCGCCCAGCGGCAGGTCGGGATCCCAAACCACCATCTGCTCCAGCGGGATGCCCATCTTGTGGCCGGTCCAGCGGCCCAGGTGCTGATCCGGGAAGAACAGCACCTTCTCGCGCTGGTTGAACGCCCACTGTGCGATCTTGCCGGCGTTGCTGGAGGTGCAGACAATGCCGCCGTGCTCGCCGCAGAAGGCCTTGAGGTCTGCGGCAGAGTTGATATAGGTCACCGGGGTGAAGGTGGTGTCGAAATCGTAGTGTTCGGAAAGCTCGCGGCGGCAGCGTTCGACCTTGGACAGGTTGGCCATGTCCGCCATGGAGCAGCCGGCCGCCATGTCCGGCAGGATGGCGATCTGGTCGGGGCGGGAGAGAATGTCCGCCACCTCGGCCATGAAATGCACGCCGAGAAAGACGATGTATTCAGCATCCGATTCGGCCGCGTAGCGCGACAGCTTGAGCGAGTCGCCGGTGAAGTCGGCGTGGCGGTACACGCCCTCCTGCTGGTAATGGTGGCCGAGGATCACCAGACGCTTGCCCAGCTTGGCCTTGGCGGCAAGAATGCGCTCCTGCAGGTCGTCTTCCTGCGCGGCCTGGTACTTTTCGAACTTGATGGTGACGGTTTGTGTCATGGCTTTAATATCGGGGATTGAGGTAAAAATATCAACCTTAAAGTGTTTGTCCGTATCGGCTGCCGAGCGCTTTCAGCGCCTCGACATTGGTCCAGGAAAACACCTTTTCCGCCGCCTCGCGCCAGTCCACCCACTCGTAGCGCAAATGCTCGCGCGGGTTGAGCGTGACCGGCAACGCTCCCGGCAGTTCCAGCCCGAACACGTGCTCGGTATTCTGCGTCACGCTCGGCGCGTAGCGGTAGCGCCAGTGCGGGTAGATTTCGTAGACGTTGGACAACTGCCAGTCGGCGAGATTATACCGCGCTGCGTCCAGCCCAGTCTCTTCCTGCACCTCGCGAATCGCCGTTTCACGCAGCGTTTCATCACCTTCGATGCTGCCCGTCACCGACTGCCAGAAGCCGGGCTTGTCGGCGCGATCCAGCAGCAGCACCTGCAAATCCGCGGTATGGATCAGCACCAGCACGGAAACCGGGGTTTTATAAGGCATTGCGGAATCAATGCCCGCCGAATGCACACAAGGCGAACACCTTGAGGCCCTGCTGCTCCAGCCGCGCGCGGCCGCCGACTTCCGGCAGGTCGACCAGAAATGCGCATTCCACAATCTTTCCGCCCAGTTTGGCAATCAATGCCACAGCGGCTTCTGCAGTGCCGCCGGTGGCGATCAGGTCGTCCACCAGCAGCACATGCTCGCCGGGCGCGATGGCGTCGGCATGGATTTCCACGCGGTCGGAACCGTATTCCAGCTCGTAGTCGTGGCCGATGGTCTCGGCCGGCAGCTTGCCCTGCTTTCTTACCGGTACGAAGCCTACGCCCAGCTTGTAGGCCAGCGGCGCGCCGACGATGAAGCCGCGCGACTCAACCCCCACTACCTTGTCGACCTTCTGTCCGGCATAACGTGCGTGCAGTTCGTCAATGGCAATGCGAAAGCCGACTGGATCTTTCAGCAGCGTGGTGATGTCGCGGAACTGGATGCCGTGCCGCGGATAGTGCGGGATGGTGCGGATGCGGGATTTGACGGGCATGGGGATACTTAATGCTGATTATGCATCCAGTTGATTACTTCATCCGCATTTCTGTCCGGCGGAAACACTGGATAGAAAACATGTTTGATACGCCCATCTACAACGATCATCGTTAGTCGCCTGTACAGTTCGCTTCCCGTGACGGAAAAGGTTGGCAAGGAAAGCGCTGATTTCAGCAACAAGTCGGAATCGCTCAATAACTCGAATGGCAAATGCAGTCTTTCCTTGGCTTCGCGCTGGTAATTTGTCGATTGGGTGCTGATGCCGAATACCCGTGCACCCAATGCTTGTAACTCGGCAAAGTGGTCGCGGAATGCACAGGATTGCGGTGTGCATCCGCGCGCGCCGGGAATTGTATCCCACCCCTCCGGTAGCGGCCGATCGGGATGGCCTGTCATCGGATATACGTATAGCACCGTCCAACTCTTCAGCCCGGCGAGATCGACCATTTCTCCGCTGGTCGCGAGCAGTGCAATTGTCGGAACAGCCATGCCTGCTAGGTGATCTGCCGCACCATCGTCCAAAGGCACGGGAAGATGGTCCGGCAGGCTGGTCAACTTGGACAATGCCTGGAATCCCGATTTTCTGCCTTAGCGGCTTTAGGCTGCGGTGTTCTGCTGGCGCACGCGGATATGCAGTTCGCGCAACTGCTTCTCGTCCACCTCGTTCGGCGCCCTGGTCATCAGGCATTGCGCGCGCTGGGTCTTGGGGAAGGCGATGACGTCGCGGATGGATTCGGCACCGGCCATCAGCGTCACCAGGCGATCCAGGCCAAAAGCCAGGCCGCCGTGCGGTGGCGCACCGTATTGCAGGGCTTCGAGCAGGAAGCCGAATTTTTCCTGGGCTTCTTCCGGGGAAATCTTGAGCGCGTCGAACACCTTGGACTGGACGGCCTGGCTGTGGATACGCACCGAGCCGCCGCCCACTTCCCAGCCGTTGAGCACCATGTCGTAGGCCTTGGACAGGCAGGTGCCGGGGTTGCTGGTGAGCAGGTCTTCATGGCCGTCCTTGGGGCTGGTGAACGGGTGGTGCAGCGCGACCCAGCGGTCGGCTTCCTCGTCGTGTTCGAACATGGGGAAATCCACCACCCACAGCGGTGCCCAAGCGCGGCCGTCGACGTGCCCCTTCTCGTGGCCAACCTTGGCGCGCAGGGCGCCCAGGGCTTCGTTGACCACCTTTGCCTTGTCGGCACCGAAGAACACCAGATCGTCGGTCTGCGCGCCGGTAGG
>DAOMFG010000149.1:0-4414 GCA_035429685.1 Methylophilaceae bacterium
TCTTCGCGGCGGTGGCCGTGTCGGCGGCCTTTGCAACGCTGTTCACTTTCCTGCCATCGTTCGTGTTCATTTTCCTCAGCGGCCCGCTGGTCGAGGCAACGCATGGCGACCTGCGCTTCACCGCGCCGCTGACCGGCATCACGGCAGCCGTGGTCGGCGTCATCCTCAACCTGGCGCTGTTTTTCGCGTACCACGTGATGCTGCCGCAGGGCAGAGGGGTGGAATGGGCCTCCGTGGTGATCGGGCTGGCGGCGGTAGTCGCGCTGTTCCGCTACAAGGTCGGCGTGATCCCGCTGATCGTCGCCTGCGCGGCGGCCGGACTCGGGCGTTTCCTGCTCGGCTGACGGCAACCGGCTCGGAGCACCCCGCCATGTTCGACTTGATCCTGATCTTTTTCCCGTTTCTTCACCTTGTATAATGCGCGACATGACCCAGGCAACAGACGCCCCCCACCACGCGCATGGCAGTACTCCGATCGATATCATGGCCAGGGCCGACAGGCTGGAACTGCTTTACCACCAGTCCTTTCCCGCCCTGTTCGTCAGTGTTTTCGTGGCGATATTGTTATGCGCGATGCTCTGGCAGCAGGTCAGCATTGCCGCCTTGCTGGCGTGGTTCGCCATCACCTGCTTTGCTGCATTGTTCAGGCTGACGCTTTTCGTTGCCTATTTCAGGGAGAAACCTTGCGGCAAGAATCTGCTGAAATGGGAAAAACCCTACTTCATCACCCTCATCCTCTCGTCACTGATCTGGGGAGTGGGGGCGCTGATGGTGACACCGGGGGATTCCCTGCTGTACCAGGCCGTGACCTTCTTCATCCTGGTCGGCATGGCCGGGGGCGCCATCTCGACCTATTCGGCCTTCCGCTACATGGCGATCGGCGCCATGCTGTCGGTTCTTGTTCCGGCCACGGCCTGGCTGATTCTTCAGCCACATGTGGTGCAAAAAGGCATGGCCGTCGGCGCGATCATCTTCATGGTCGTTTCTGTGCGTGCGGCCAGCATCATCTCGCAGGCACTGCATAAAAGCTTCTTGCTAAGCCGGGAATTGTCGCAGGCCAAGGATTTGTATGAAAGCCTGGCAAAAATCGACCCGCTGACCGCGCTCAACAACCGACGGGCTTTTTTCGACCATGGCCAACAGCTCATCAGCTACTGCGAACGCAGCCAGCATCCTGTCAGCGCCATCGTGCTCGATGCCGACCACTTCAAACAGATCAACGATCGCCACGGCCACGCGGTCGGGGACGCGGCATTGCAGAATCTGGCCGGGATCATGAAGAACACACTGAGAAAATCAGACGTCGTGGGTCGATTGGGCGGCGAAGAATTTGGCGTCCTGCTGCCTGACACGACCATCAATGCGGCCTCTCTATTGGCGGAGAAATTGCGGAAAACCATTGCCGAGACGCCCGTATCGTTCCAGGGGCAGCAATTTCCGCTCACCGTCAGCCTTGGCGTTTCCTCCGGGGCATACGATGCCGGTGTCTTGCTGCAGCGTGCCGATGCCGCGCTGTACCGTGCCAAGCGGCAAGGCCGCAACTGCGTCGTCAGCCAGGATTTGGAGTAACACAGCCTCGCCAGGCAATTCAGTCGGCGAGGCTCTCCAGCAGCTCCTGCAATTCCAGCCAGCGCAATTCCGCGGTTTCGATGCTGTCCGCCAGCTCTGCCTGGCGCTTGAGCAGGCTTTCCAGCAGGCTGCGGTCTGGATTGGCGTAGAGCGCAGGTTCCGCGAGGCGCATATCGAGCTGATCCCTTTCCTGCTGCCAGCCGGGGAGCTGTTTTTCCAGCTTTTCCGCTTCCTTCAGCAGCGGGCGGCGCTTGGCCAGCAATTCCTGGCGCACTTTTTCGCTGGCGGCGCGCGCTTCCTTGCGGGCGCTCCTGTCCGGGCCGGGGGTGCTGACGGCGCTGCGCTGCTCGGCCAGCCAGGCGGCGTAGTCGTCCAGATCCCCTTCAAACAGCATCAGCTTGCCGTCATCCACCAGGTACAGGCTGTCGGCGGTGGTGCGCAGCAAATGGCGGTCGTGCGATACCAGCACCACGGCGGCATCGGTCTCCTGCAGGGCCAGCGTCAGCGCCTCGCGCATTTCCAGGTCGAGGTGGTTGGTGGGTTCGTCCAGCAGCAGCAGGTTTGGCCGCTGCCAGATCAAGAGCGCCAGCGCCAGGCGCGACTTCTCGCCGCCGGAGAAGGGGCCGCAGGGGGTGGCGGCCATGTCGCCGCGGAAGTCGAAGCTGCCGAGGAAGTCACGCAGTTCCTGCTCGCGGGTCCTGGGATCGAGCCGCACCATGTGCTGCAGCGGCGATTCATCCGGGCGCAAGGCTTCCACCTGGTGCTGGGCGAAGTAGCCGATTTGCAGGCCCTTGCCTTCGCGCCGCGTTCCAGACGAAGGATTAAGAACACCCGCTAGTAATTTGATTAAAGTGGATTTTCCTGCACCGTTACGCCCAAGAATGGCGATGCGCTCGCCGGGACGGATCATCAGGCTGGTTTCATTCAGCACCGGCTTGTCGCCATAGCCGGCCACCGCATCGCGCAGTTCCAGCAGGGTATCCGGCATGGCCACCGGCTCGCGGAAGGCGAAGGTGAACGGCGTATCCACATGCGCCGCTGCCACTTCTTCCATGCGGGCCAGCGCCTTGATACGGCTCTGTGCCTGCCGTGCCTTGGTGGCTTTGGCGCGGAAGCGTTCGATGTAGCTGTGCAGGTGGGCGATTTCGCGCTGCTGCTTTTCGTGCATGGCCTGTTGCAGCGCCAGCTGCTCGGCGCGGCTGCGCTCGAAAGTGCTGTAGTTGCCGGTGTAGGGCTTGAGCCGGTTCTGTTCGAAGTGCAGCACGTGGTCGGCCACGGCATCGAGGAAGTCGCGGTCATGGGAAATCAGCAGCAGCGTGCCGGGGTAGCGCTTGAGCCATGCTTCCAGCCACAGCACGGCGTCGAGGTCGAGGTGGTTGGTCGGCTCGTCCAGCAGCAGCAGGTCGGAGCGGCACATCAACGCACGGCCGAGATTCAGCCGTACGCGCCAGCCGCCAGAGAACTCCGATACCGGTCGATTGAAGTCCTCGTTGGCAAAACCCAGTCCGGCCAGCAGCTCCGCCGCGCGTGCCTTGGCGGCGTAGCCGCCGATTTCGGCATAGCGGGCGTGCAGCGCGCCGATGCGTTCGCCGTCATGCGCGGTTTCGGCGGCGGCGAGGTCGCGCTCGATCTGGCGCAGCTCCTCGTCGCCATCCAGCACGAACTCCAGCGCGGCATCGGGCAGGGCCGGCGTTTCCTGGCCGACGTGCGCTACCATCCAGCTCGCCGGCAGTTCCAGATCGCCGGATTCCTGGTGCAGCTCGCCGCGCAGCAGGGCGAAAAACGAGGACTTGCCGCAGCCGTTGGCGCCGACCAGGCCGATTTTCCAGCCGGGGTGCAGCTGCAGACTGGCGTCTTCCACCAGCAGGCCGCCGCTGCGGCCGTAGGACAGGTTACGTAACAGGATCATGGGCGCGCATTTTACAGGTTGGCGGGGTGTCGCGGTTGATGTCAACCACCCCGACGCTACGCGAGAACCGTCTGGTTTTCCGTAGGAGCGCCGCCCCCGGCGCGATTCAAGCAGCTTTTGGCCAAGCTGCCGTGAAATCGGGGCGAGGCGCCTCTCCTACATGGTGTGCGCGACGCCGGGATGTTTGTGCGGTTTCACGCCAGCAGCAGGAAAATGGCAGGCTGCTTGTGCAGGTCGGGGAGGGGGGATTTCTTCCAGTCCTGAACGGGCTTGCTGATGACACGTTCCGTTTCCAGAGTGAGGTTGCAGGCCACGCACAGCCGGGTTTGCGGCAGGCAGGTGGCGAGGAGGTCTTCCAGCAGGTGGCTGTTGCGGTAGGGCGTTTCGATGAAAATCTGCGTCTCGCGGCGCTTGCGTGATTCGTTCTCGATTTCCCTGAGGCTTTTCACCCGTTCCGCCTTGTCGCTGGGCAGGTAGCCGAGGAAGGTGAAGCGCTGGCCGTCGAGGCCGGAGGCCATCAGCGCCAGCAGGATGGAGGAAGGACCGACCAGCGGCACCACGCGGATGTTGTTGCGATGTGCCAGCGCCACCAGCTGCGCGCCGGGGTCGGCCACGCCGGGGCAACCGGCCTCGGACATCAGGCCGACGTCCTGACCCGCCAGCAGCGGTGCCAGCAGGGCGGGTAGCTCCTTGTCGGTGGTGTGCTCGTTCAGGGTGAGCAGGGGGAGTTCACGTACCGGCTTGGCGGTCTTGATCGCCCCAAGGAAGCGGCGTGCAGTCTTGTCGTTTTCCACCACAAACGTATCCAGCCGCTGCGCGATGGCGACGACATCGGGCGGTAGCGCCTTGGCGATGGCATCATCGCCCAGCGTGACGGGAATGAGATAGAGTGTGCCGCGGCTCAATATTTGACCTGCACGCGGTAGCTCAGGGTGG
>DAOMFG010000150.1:0-4410 GCA_035429685.1 Methylophilaceae bacterium
GGCCGCGCAGGATGGCGATCGTGCTCTCCACGCTGGGCTCGTCCACCAGCACCTTCTGGAAGCGGCGCTCCAGCGCGGCATCCTTTTCGATGTATTTGCGGTATTCGTCCAGCGTGGTGGCGCCCACGCAGTGCAGTTCGCCGCGCGCCAGGGCCGGCTTCAGCATGTTGCCCGCATCCATCGCACCCTCGGCCTTGCCGGCACCGACCATGGTATGGATTTCATCGATGAACACGATGGTCTGACCCTCGTCCTGCGCCAGCTCCTTCAGTACGGCCTTCAGGCGCTCCTCGAACTCGCCGCGGTACTTGGCCCCGGCCAGCAGGGCCGCCATGTCCAGCGACAGCACCTTCTTGTTCTTCAGGGTCTCCGGCACTTCGCCGTTGACGATGCGCTGCGCCAGTCCTTCGACGATAGCGGTCTTGCCCACGCCGGGTTCGCCGATCAGCACCGGGTTGTTCTTGGTGCGGCGCTGCAACACCTGAATGGCGCGGCGGATTTCGTCGTCGCGGCCGATCACCGGATCCAGCTTGCCTTGACGGGCACGCTCGGTCAGGTCCAGCGTGTATTTCTTCAGCGCCTCGCGCTGGCCTTCAGCCTCGGCATCCTGTACATGCTCCCCGCCACGCACCGCCCGAATGGCCTGTTCCAGCGCCTTGCGGTTAAGGCCGGCTTCTTTCAGTACACGCCCGGTATCCCCCTTGTCTTCGGTGAGCGCCAGCAGGAACATTTCCGAGGCGATAAAGGCATCGCCGTGCTTCTGCGCCTCCTTGTCGGTCAGGTTGAGCAAATTGTTGAGATCGCGCGAAATGGCCACTTCGCCACCCGTACCCGCCACCTTGGCAAGACGATTGATGGCTTGCTGCAAGCCGTTCCTCAGCGGCGCCAGATTGGTGCCCGCGCGTTGCAGCAAGGATGCGGTACTGCCGTCCTCCTGATTGAGCAGTGCCAGCAGCAAATGCTGCGGCTCGATGTAGGCATTGTCGTTGCCGACCGCCAGGCTTTGGGCATCGGCCAGCGCTTGCTGGAATTTGGTGGTGAGCTTGTCGAAACGCATGGCTTATCCTTTCAAGATCGTTTCAGCTCAAATGAGGCCAATCCCGGAATTTTCAAGTGGCTGGAACGGTGCGACAACGTGTCGCATTCCGCTTAAGGGGGCGACTGGCTACAATTCGGATACTTCTATCCATTAATTTGAGGTAATTCGATGCAACGCCGTCACCGTCTTTTTCTTGCCGTTTCTATGACCCTGCCAGCACTGGGATTTTCGCTCAATGCCGTCGCTGATGAAAAGGTCACCACGCCGGACGTCAACGTCGTCACTGAAAAACTGCAACCCCTACCGTCCCTGAGCAATTCCGAACTCGACCCGATCGGCATAGTGCGCCTGCGCGCCAACACCAGCGACACCGCCACGCTGCTGGACGGGCTGCCCGGCCTCAGCCTGGTCGGCGCCGGCGGCGTTTCCAGCCTGCCAGCGATCCATGGCATGGCGGACGACCGGGTGCGCGTCAAGGTCAACGGCATGGATTTGATTTCCGGTTGCTCCAACCATATGAATCCCCCGCTTTCCTATATTGACCCGGCCAATGTCAGCAACATCAAGGTATACAGCGGCATTACCCCGGTCAGCGTCGGTGGCGACAGCATCGCCGGCACGATACTGGTGAATTCCGCCGCCCCTGAATTCGCTCAGGCCGGAGAAGGCGCGTTGTTCAAGGGTCAGGCATCCACTTTTTATCGCAGCAACAATGACGCGCGCGGCGTCAACCTGTCCGCCACCGCTGCCGGCGAATCGCTCTCCGTACGCTATACCGGCGCCGTGGTAGAAGCCAACAACTACAAAGCGGGCGACAGTTTCAAACAGGCCGGCCCGGCCTACCCCGGCGGCCCCTGGCTGGATGCAAACGAAGCAGGCTCCAGCTACTACAAGTCTGAGAATCACGAACTGGCATTTGGGTTGCGCAACGACAACCATCTGCTCGAACTGGACTTGGGGTTGCAGCACATTCCCTACCAAGGGTTCCCCAACCAGCGCATGGACATGACCGAGAACAACAGCGACCAGGTCAACCTGCGTTACCTGGGGCAATACCAGTGGGGCAATCTTGAGACGCGGGTTTACAACGAAAACACCCGCCACAAGATGAATTTCGGCAACGACAAGCAGTACTGGTATCAGGACATGATGGGCGACCCCAATGTTGGCGGCATGCCCATGCAAACCAAGGGCACCAACACCGGGGCGTTGGTCAAGGGCGACGTGATCCTGTCCGAGCGCGATATCCTGCGCGTGGGGGCGGAGTACCAGCGCTACCGCCTGCACGACTGGTGGGATCCGGTCGCCAATGCCGCGCCGATGATGGGCCCAGAGACCTTCGAGAACATCAACGACGGCCAGCGCGACCGCTACGACCTGTTTGCCGAGTGGGAGGCACGCTGGAACCCGCAATGGGTGACCCAACTTGGCCTGCGCAGCGATACGGTAAAAACGGATGCCGGCAAGGTACAGGGCTACAGCCCCATGGGCGGCATGATGGGCTACGGCAACCCAGACAACCCGGCCAGCATCCCCGGCGCCTTCAATGCCGCCGACCGCAAGGATACCGACAACAACATCGACCTCACCGCACTGGCACGCTTCACCCCGAGCACGCAGGAAACGTTCGAGGCCGGCTATGCCAGGAAGACGCGTTCGCCCAACCTCTACGAACGCTACACCTGGGCCTACAACAACACCATGGTCATGAACATGAACAACTGGTACGGGGACGGCAACGGCTATGTCGGCAACCTGAATCTGAATCCGGAAATCGCACATACCCTGAGCTTGACCGGCAACTGGCATGACGCGGCAAAAGAAGACTGGGGGTTTACGGTCGCTCCCTACTACACCCATATCGATCACTACATCGACGCCGTACCCTGCACCAAGGTCGGGAAAACCTGCCCGGCGCGGAACGACGGCTTCGTCAACCTCAGCCTGGACAATCAGACGGCGCACGTTTACGGCGTGGACGTCTCCGGCAAAATGTCGCTGGCAAAAACCGGCGACTACGGCAACTTCAATCTGGCGGGAATATTGAACTATGTGCGCGGCAAGAATACCGACACGGATGAAGACCTCTACAACATCATGCCGCTGAACCTGAAGCTGGCCGTCGAACAACGCGTGGGCAACTGGACCAACACCATCGAGACCAAACTGGTGGACGCCAAGACTCACGTCGAGGCCGTGCGCAAGGAACTGAAAACCGCCGGCTACGGCCTGCTCAATCTCTACAGCAGCTACGAGTGGAAACAGCTACGCTTCGATGTCGGGGTCGAGAACGTGTTCGACCGGGGCTACGACGATCCGCTGGGGGGCGCCTACGTTGGCCAGGGCGCCACCATGGGAACAGGCGTGCCCTACGGTACCGCGGTTCCCGGCATGGGCCGCTCGATCAACACCGCCCTAACGTTAAAGTTCTAGGCGGAAACACCCTGCCGGAAAACAAAAAACCGCCGGAAAACCGGCGGTTTTTTGTTCGGCCCGGTCTAGGCCGTAATGGCCTTGCACTCCTTGTAGCATGCAGCGCACGACTCGGCGCAGTCGTGGCAGACGGCATGCTTCTTTTCGTGCTTGCGGCACTCGTCTTCGCATTCCTTGCAACCCTCCATCGCCACCTTGGCCAGGGCCTTGAACTGGGGCGTCTGATAGCTCGCCAATTGCTGCAACGCACTGCACAGGGCCAGCAACTGGTGCACGCTGCGGGCGCACGCCGCCATTTCCTTTTCCCCGTCCGCCAGCAGCATCAGGCAGTGGTCGATGCACAATTCGCCTTTTAGAACGCAATCGCTGGCAGCCGAGATCAGTTTCTGGTTGGGGTTCTTCATTCCCTCATGCCCGCCCTTGGCGGCATGGTCGTGCTGGTGCTCTTCCGTGGCCAAGGCATCGGCGGCCAGTGCTGCGAGGGCGATGGCACCCGTGGTTTTCAGGATATCCCGTCTGTTCATGTCGTTCTCCTTTTAAATCTTGGTCTCTTGTCGAATGTTATGCCCGGGTGACCGGCCAGGCGCCGATCAGGGCGAAGCCCATGGCGATGACCAGTGCGTACAGCGCGATAATGGCAAACAGGTAGACCGTGCCCAGCCAGGACAGGGAGCAATTGGGCCGGCTTTCGACGGAGAATCCGGCATCGGGGGTTGTTGCGCGTATCTCGACCATGGCCTGCCTCACGCCGCCGCGAGATGTAAGGTCAGCCCAAGGTTCGCGCGCGGCGCGCACGATGTCGCGCAGGCCCATGGGCACAATCACCAGCAGGCTGACCAGCCATACCGCCAGCCACATGTGGAGCGCGCCGCCAAACCAGTGCTTCATTATCTCAGTGTAATTCAGCACCACCACCAGCGATCCCGCCAGCCCGTAGA
>DAOMFG010000151.1:0-4342 GCA_035429685.1 Methylophilaceae bacterium
CCAGATGAAGATGAAGCTGAAAAAAGTCCATACCCCGGCCATGCGCAGCAGGCGGCGGGCAGTGCCGGGGGCTTGTGCTTGCATGCTGCGGCGCTGCTCCCGCACCATGGATATGTAGATGCCTAAAGCCAGCAGCAGGCAGTAGAACATCCTCGAGCGGAGATTATACAAGGCTTGGAATACGTCTCCTTGTAGTAGCAAATCGTACTCTTGCAGGACGTGGTAGTACATGTTGCCAAAAAGCGCCGCCGCCATGACGGCCAGGAACAGGCGCAGCTGCGGCCGATTGCGCAGTACGCCGCCGAGTTGCGCGAAAGTTGGCATAAAGAAGAAGTTGACCAGCAGTTCCTTGAAATAATAGTAGTAGCGGTTCCAGAACTCCACGATCGATTCTGCCAGCAGCGGCTTGTAGGTGTTGCGGAACACGTTGAAACCGAACAGGCGCAAGTAACCGATGATCTCGTGGCCGCGGATGGCATGTTTCAGCACTTGCCATACGAATTCGCAGTAGATGCTAGCCCAGGAGGCCGCAATGGGGGCCTGTCCACCTGCTTTCACCAGTTCACCCAGCTGGGGGATGGCCAGGGTGAAACCACCCAGCGCGACGGTCAGTCCGTTGCCTGGCCCATACAACACCCCTTCCAGCAGGTCCCGCACCCAGCGCAGCAACTGGCACAGCAGCAGGAGCTTGATGCCGGCGAGCTGGGAGCGCGCCAGCTCCTCGCTGGTCTTGGCCTCGAGGCGCGAAAGGTAGACCAGCCCCTTGCCGTAGGGCGTCTCGGAACCGCCGTAGGCCGGCCACAGGGTCAGCAAGTGATCCGAAAAGCGCGTGCCCGCCATGCGTCCGTATTGACCCGCCAGCAGCACGTAGCCGCAGCGCCAGAGCAGGTAAGGGAAGATGGCCGCCACGCCGAGCAGCACCGACCGCCACAGGCCCGCGGCCGGCGTGGTCACCCACAGGGCGGCCAGCATTCCCCAATAGAACAGGTGCAGGGTCAGTTGCGGATGTCGGCGCACCATGCCCGGCAGCGCGGAGAACCTGGCTGCTGCGCGGTAGCACAGCCAGAGCAGGGCGAAGATGGCGAGGATGACCAGCGCGATACCCAGGCCGTCTGTTGGCACCGGCAGCTCGTCGGCCTTGGAAAGGAATTTCCAGGGATACTTCGCGCCTTCCCAGACTGCGCCGATGGCCAGGATCATGCGACGTCGCGAAGGGGTGAACCAGTCGAGTGCTAGCCCAAGCCGTGCCTGCCACCACGCGATGACGGCGGCATTTTCATGGAACTGCGAAAGTTGGCTTAATTGCATGCGGTTAAGGATTTATGGCCGGCGAGCTTGGAGGTTATAGTCAAATTAGGGCAATATTACCATTTTCCGGGCACCAATTTCCCGGCACAACACTCCACCGGCGTTCCGATTACGATGCAATCCTCTCTGGCAATACCGACAAACAAGCGTCTTGTTCCATTTCTGGCGATACTCGGCATTCTGCTCGGGCTGTGGCTGGCCATGCTGGAGAACGGTCGCATCAACGGCGACGCCGATCTTTACCTGGAGATGGCGAGCCGGTTTGCGCAAGACGATGCGCAGGGTGCGCTGTCGCTCTATCAATGGCCGCTGCTTCCCTGGCTGATGGCTCAGGTACATTACCTCACCGGGCTCGATGTCGAAAGTGCCGGCCGCCTGCTGGGGGCGATTTTTTTCGGCATTGCGACATGGGGGTTCCTGGAGTTGATCCGCGAAGCCGGCGGCAGCCGCAACGCTATTCTGGCCGGGGCGCTGCTGCTGTTTTCGTCGCCCTACATCGTCGGCGATGTGCTGCCGATGATCATGCGCGACCAGGGCTTCTGGGCTTTCTACCTGCTTGCCCTGCTTTTTTTTCTGCGCTTTTATCGTTCTCTCAGCCTTGCCGACGCCATGCTCTGGCAGCTTTGCGTACTTGTGGCCACCCTGTTCCGGGTGGAGGCGGTCAGCTTTATATTGCTGATGCCGCTGCTATTGCCGCTGCGCCGAGATATTTCATGGCGCAGCCGTTTGCAAAGCCTGGGCATGGCTTATCTTGTTCCATTAATGGGCATAATTCTGGTCATCCTGGGCGGCCTGCTGTTGCCGGCAGCCGAGTTGCAGCAAAAACTCGGGCGGTTGGCGGAAGTACAGAGTTCGTTGCAAAGCGTCTACCACCAGATTTCCGGGGGGCTCGCGGCCAAGGCCCGCATCTATGGCGACCAGGTGCTGGGTAAGTACATGGACAATTATGCGATGCTGGGCTTGTGTCTTACCCTGTTCAGCGTAATCGCAGGCAAAATCATCGGCGCCAGCGGCTGGCTCGGGATTGTGCTGGCGACGACCGGCAAGCGATGCCAGGCCCCTGCCATGGACCCGGATGCCCGCACTGTGCTGCTCTGGGCTGCCGGTATCAACCTGCTCAACCTGGCAGTCATTTTACTGACCGCCTATTTGCTTTCGGCGCGCTATGCCGTTGGCATGGGATTCATTGTGCTGGTGTTCGCCGCGTTCAATCTGGGCGGCCTGTGCGACAGGTGGCTGGAAAGCGGCGCCCGCCGTTCCCGCTGGCTGGCCTTGGGCTTGCTGCTCGCCGCCTTGCTGATGGGAACCCATCTGGTCAGGAGCCTTGCCCCGCATGACGCCGACTACAACTACGAACAAGCCGCGGTGGCATGGGTCAAGCAGCACGCCGCCAAAGATGCCCGCATCTATTACGACGGCGCCCGGCTACGCTATTACGCCCATGCGCCCTGGGGCGGCAGGGCGGACGAATGGGAAAACAACCTACCCGCGTTGCAGGCCACCCCGGCCCGATTCGATTACCTGCTACTGACGGTCAAGGGCAAGAACCCCAATCAGTTGGCGCTGCTGGAACAATTGGCGCAGTACCGCAAGGTGCAGGAATTCCGTCGCGACAACAGCAATGCCATCGTGGTCATGGTGTCCCGGGAATTGCCGGACTGAATCAAGCCGTCTAGGCCTTGGTGACCAGCACGTCTTCCATGATCAGGTATTCCAGATCGGAACCGAAGAACATGTTGAGTGCGTCAAGCGGGCTGCAGATCATGGGTTCGCCGCGGCGGTTGAGCGAGGTGTTGAGCACCACCGGGATGCCGCGTAGCCTCTCCAGTTCCTCGATCAGGCGGTAGTAGCGCGGGTTGGTGTCCATGCTGACTACCTGCGCGCGCGCGGTGCCGTCCTCGTGTACCACTTCCGGGATGCGAGATTTCCAGTGCTGCGCCACATCGAAGGTAAAGGTCATATAGGGCGCAGGATGATCGGTGCCAAGGATGTCCGCCGCCGCGCGGTCCAGCATGGAAGGACAGAACGGCCGCCAGCGTTCGCGGTACTTGATCTGCGCGTTGATGCGGTCGGCTACGCCGGGGTGGCTGGGGTCGCCGAGGATGCTGCGGCAGCCCAGCGCGCGCGGGCCGAACTCCATGCGGCCCTGGAACCAGGCCAGCGGGTTGCCGGCGGCGAGGATTTCGGCGCCCTTCACGGAAGCATCCCCGATGCGTTGCCACTTCGGCTTTTCCGGGTGCGCCTCGCAGGCGGCGATGCATTCCTCAGTGGTGTAGGACGGTCCCAGATACGCGTGCTTCATCGGCTCCACGGTATCGCCCTTTTCAGCGGCGACGTAGGTGGCCGCGCCCAATGCGGTGCCGGCGTCGCCGGAGGCCGGCTGCACGAACAGCTCCTTCACGCCCGGCAGAGCAATGATGCGCTGGTTGAGCTTGACGTTGAGCGCCACCCCGCCGGCCATGGCGATGCGGCCGGTCTCGCGGATGATGTCGCCGAGGTAGTGGTCGATCAGCTTGAGCGCCACGTCTTCCAATAACTGCTGCACGGCGGCGGCGTAATGGATGTAGGGATGGTCGATCTCGTCGCCGTCGCGCTTGGGGCCCAGCCAGTCAACCAGTGTCGGGCTGAAGTAGAAGCCCTTGCCGTTTTCCTTGTAGCGGCGCAGGCCGACCACATTCACCAGCCTGGTGTTGACGCGGAATTCCTTGCCGTCGAATTCCAGCAGGCGCGACAGGTCGTATTTGTGCGGATCGCCATAGGGCGCCATGCCCATCACCTTGAATTCACCGTCCAGCATCTCGAAGCCGAGGTATTCGGTCATCGCGCCATACAGGCCGCCCAGCGAATCGGGGTCGTAGAACTCCTTGATCTTGTGGATCTTGCCGTTTTCGCCGTAGCCGAAGAAGGTGGTGGCGTACTCGCCCTTGCCATCGATGCCGACAATGGCGGTTTTTTCCTTGAAGCCGCTCAGGTGATAGGCGCTGCTGGCGTGCGACAGGTGGTGTTCCACCGGCACGAAACGGGCGTTGTCCAG
>DAOMFG010000152.1:0-4329 GCA_035429685.1 Methylophilaceae bacterium
AGTTCGTCGGCGTTGCTGGCCCCAGGATGCAGGCGGAAGGCGCAGTTTCGCTGTTCCCCATGGAAAAGCTGGCCGTGCGAGGCCTTCTTGAGGTGCTGCGCCACCTGCCTTCCATTCTCGGCTTGCGGCGCCAACTGGTGAAGCACTTCCGGCAAAATCCGCCCGATCTGTTTATCGGTATCGATGCACCGGATTTCAACCTGGGGCTGGAGCGCAAGCTCAAGCGCCGCGGCATCAAGACTATTCATTACGTCAGTCCCTCCATCTGGGCCTGGCGCCGTGGCCGCGTCAACAAGATCAGGCGAGCCGTATCCCACATGCTGGTGCTGTTCCCGCACGAGTTTCCGCTTTACGAACAAGCCGGGATACCTGCCACCTATGTCGGACATCCGCTGGCGGACAGCCTGCCGCTGGAGCCGGATCGCGAGGGTGCGCGCAGGGAGCTCAAGCTGCCTGCCGACAAGCTGGTCATCGCCATGCTCCCGGGCAGCCGCCAGAGCGAATTGCACTACATGGCCGACCTGTTTGTAAAAACCGCGCTGCAAATCCACCAGCAGATCGAAAACGTACAGTTCCTGGTGCCGGTCATTTCGCGTGAAACGCGCTGGATGTTCGAAGAGGTGCTGCACCGCAACAACGCGGATCAACTGCCGCTCAGCACATTGTTTGGCCACGCCCACCTGGCCATGGAAGCGGCGGACGTGGTGCTGGCTGCGTCCGGCACCGCCACGCTGGAAGCGGCGCTGCTCAAGCGCCCGATGGTGATCGCCTACCGCGTGTCGCAATTGAGCTGGCAGATCGTGCGCCACATGCTTTACCTGCCTTTTATCGGCCTGCCCAACATCCTGGCGGGGCGCAAGCTCGTGCCGGAACTGCTGCAGAAGGACGCCACGCCGGAAAAACTGGCCGAAGCCCTGATGCAACTGGTGCATGACAAACAGGCAGTACAGGAAATCCAGCGCGAGTTTACCGCCCTCCACGAATCGCTGCGGCAGAACACCGAAGAAAAGGCCGCCCAGGCCGTCCTGAAATACCTCCCGTGAACGTCGGGCACTGCATCCTGTGCGGCGTGGACGAGGCGGGCCGGGGGCCGCTCGCCGGCGCCGTCTATGCCGCTGCCGTGATCCTCGACCCGCTGCGACCGATAGTGGGCCTGGCCGATTCCAAAACCCTGTCCAAAAGCAAGCGTGAAGTGCTGGCTGCCGTCATCCGGCGCGATGCCCTGGCCTGGGCCATCGCCAGCGCCAGCGTGGAAGAAATCGACCGCATCAATATCCTGCAGGCCAGCCTGCTTGCCATGCGGCGCGCGGTGGAAGCATTATCCGTTGCGCCCGGCAAGGTGCTGGTGGATGGCCTGCACTGTCCGCCGGTTGCCTGCCCGGCGGAAGCCGTAGTCAAGGGCGACAGCAAGGTCGCCGAGATCTCCGCCGCCTCCATCCTGGCAAAAACCGCGCGCGACGAGGAAATGCGCCAGCTCGACGCGCTTTACCCGCAATACGCCTTCGCCCGACACAAGGGCTATCCCACCGCGGAACACATGCGGCTGCTCCTACAGCACGGCGTTTCCCCCGTCCACCGCCGCAGCTACGCGCCGGTGAGGAAGCTGCTTTGTGAGTCTATGAAGGGTGGCTGAAAGGGGCCGGGGCGTATTGGAGTGTGTTTTTGCAAGACCTGACCCCGAAACTCAGTGCGGCTCATGAACACTAACGTAGAGCTAACCGGCGCTGCGCGGCTTTATCGCGCAGCGTCCAGCGACCGAAGGGAGCGCGGTTGAGCGCAGGGTTATGTTTCATCGCATAAGAATCTTGGCAGTGATGATGGCAGGGTCGTTCTCATACCCGCGTTCCGCAAGAGCCACAACTTTTTGTTTGATGTCCTCTGGCGACCAAAAGAACCAGTTCTTACCCGACATGAACTCTCTGATTAGCCCACTTCGGCCTTGGTAGACCTTGCCAGCAGCAAGGCCAAGGACGATCTTTGTTTTGGAATTCGCCATGCCGCAGGCGATAAGATCTGAAAGCAACCGCGAGAAGACGACCGTGCGATAGCGCTCGGAGGTAAAAAGCTTGTATCGCCCCTCCGGGACTTCGTGCTCTTCCCGTAGTTGTTCGAGATTTACGCCCGGCGAATCAAGAAATGACTTCGCTTCAAGGGCAAGCACTTCGTTCTTGGAAAAATTAAGCGCAAGGAGATCAATCTCCGGCCTAGGAATTGAGTGCTTTCCGATCTGACGTTTTTCTTCCTTCGTCACGTTGACCTTGAATGACCTACGAACCCAATAGCCCTCGGCTTCAAGCAGTGTAGAAATGATGCTCTCGAAATGATCCATCAGCGGCTCACTGAAACATAACGTTCTAGCTCAGGGGCGCGGAGCCGGCTTGCCGGCGGAGCGTCCCTCTGGAGCGGAAGGTTCGACAGCATGAGCTGGTCTGGGCAGCTTGTTAACTTGGCTTTCGCGGTGTGCACTGTTTGCTTGTTGTTCGCCATTCTTAACCTCATTGGATATTTGTATCTGTGGTGGATTGAACGCAACAGCGAGCTGAGCGACACCAACAACAGCGAGGAAGAGCGTGAGCCAGAATAGCGCCCAAGTAAGGCGAACAAACTTCTGTTGTGCTGAATTTAGCTTTTTAATCAACGTCACAATGAGCGCTCCGAGTTCAGGGAGCATTTTTCCGATAACGACATCGCCGCTCTCACTGTCAAAGCGAGTTACGAGTGACTTGAGTTTGTCCAGATGCGTGGCGCTGTTTTTCATGATGTCGAACGTTGAATAGGCACCGATTTCGGTACATAAGATTGTATGTTCAGGTGTGTAATCTGGAGCATAATTAATTCAATATATTGTTTTTTATATATTTTTCAATAATATCCAAAATATTGACCAAGAAAATACACCTTCTGCCACTGGCGCTCCCAAGCTGCTTGAGCAGGTGCGCGGAAAAATTCGTTCCTGGCATTGCAGCACACGCAGTCCGGATTAAACGCTTCATCCTGCATTCTGACAAGCATTGCCCTTGGGCTTACCCTGGCCTAGAACTGTCTTTTCTCGAAGCGCCCGAAATGCAGCATGATGGAGGGCAGGATCAGCAGGTTGAGGATGGTGGAGGTGACCAGGCCGCCGACGATGATGGTGGCCATGGGGCCTTCGATTTCGCGCCCCGGCTGGCCGCTGCCGGCGGCCAGTGGCAGCAGGCCGAGCGCGGTGACCAGCGCCGTCATCAGGATCGAGGGCAGGCGCTCGGAGGCGCCGCGAATGGCGGTTTCCAGGCCCCAGGTCATGCCTTCCTCGTCGACCAGGTGCTGGTAGTGCGACACCAGCATGATGGAGTTGCGCAGGGTGATGCCAAACAGGGTGACGAAGCCGACCAGCGAGCCGAGCGAAATCCAGCCGCCGGTGAAGAGAGCGGCCAGTACGCCGCCGATGAGGGCGAACGGCAGGTTGACGAAGGCAAGCAGCAGGTTGCGCAGGCGGCCGAAGGCGATGTAGAGCATGAGGAAGATGCCGACGCCGGCCAGCAGCGAGTGCACGACCAGGTCCTCGCGCGCCTGGGCGTTGGCCTCGGCCTCGCCGGTGAAGGTGGCGAAGTTGCCGGGGGAGAGGCGTGCCTCGGCCGGTATGCGCTTTTTCATCTCGCGGGCAAAGCTCTCGATGTCGCGGTTGGCCACATTGCAGGTAATGGTCTGGATGCGCTTGGCGCCGGCGTGCAGGATCTTGGAACGGCCGTTTTCCTGAGCAATGTCGGCCAGTTCTCGCAGGCGGATGATCTTGCCGTCCGGGTTCTTTAGCGGCAGGTCGCCGATTTCGCGCAGGTCGTCGCGCAGTTGCGGGGTGAACATGACGTTGACGCCGATGACGTGGTTGCCCTGGTAAACCTGTGCTGCCTGTACCCCTTCGAATGCCGCCTGGATGTTTTCCAGCACGTCCAGCGGCGCCATGCCCCATTGCGCCAGCCGTTCCGGACGCAGGCGGATGGTCAGTTGCGGCGTGCCTGGGGGCGACTGGATCTGCACGTCGGTCGCGCCGGGAATGCTGCCCAGCACGGCGGCCACGCTGCGTGCATCGTGGTCCAGCGCATCCAGGTCCTGGCCGTGGATGTTGATGACTACGGAGGCGGTATAGCCGGAGATGGTCTCCTCGATGCGTTCGGTGAGGAAGGTGTTGATGGCGAAGTTGACGCCGGGGAAGCTTTCGCCGTTCTTGCCGGCCAGGGTCTCGCGTATTTCGCGCAGGATGTGGTTCTGTTCCTCGCCGGACAGTTTGCCGAGCTCGACCTCGAATTCGCTGTAATGCGTGCCGAAGGTGTCGGCGCCTTGCTGCGCGCGTCC
>DAOMFG010000153.1:0-4274 GCA_035429685.1 Methylophilaceae bacterium
GCAGAAAAACAGCGGCCATACTCCCCTGGCCACGGCGGCTCGCCCGCTGGCTTGGCGGTAGCCGTCGAGTCTGTCGCGGGGTTGGCAGCGGGCACTTCATCCGTCAGCGGTTTGACGGCAGGTAGCGGTTCGGTCTTCAGCGGCGTTGCCACGGTGTCCTGTGACGCCTGGTCGTCCGTCGCTTTCGTCGATTCCTTCAGTTTGAGTTTCTGGCCGATACGGATAACGTAAGGAGGCTGGATGTCGTTCCACTGCGCGATCTCCTTGTAGTCGAAGCCGAACTCCAGGCCGACGCTGTACAGGGTATCGCCTTTTTTGACGGTGTAGGTTTCCGGGCGCCAGTCCTTTTCCGGCGCTGCCGATTTCGATGCTGGCGCTTCAGCGGCCGCTGGTTTCGCTGGTGCAGGTTTCCTGGCTTCGGGAGTGCGTTGAATCACTGGCGCCTTCTGGCTGGAGGCGCAGCCGGCCAGCAGTACCGCCACGATGAACGGCAGCAGGTGCTTCATGCGGTGCCCCCCAGCAGTGGCACGAACTTGACCGCCTCCAGCTTGGTCTTCCTGTATTCCTCTGGGGTGCGTTCGATCAGCACCAGGGTTTGCTCCGTGGCCCCGACCGGGATCACCATGCGGCCGCCCACCGCCAGCTGGTGCAGCAATTCTTCCGGGATGTGCGTGGCGCCGGCGGTGACCATGATGGCATCGAACGGGGCGACTTCCGCCAACCCCATGGCGCCGTCGGCGTGCTTGAGCTTGACGTTGCGTGCCCTTAACTCTCGCAAATGCCCACGCGCCTTCATCAGCAGCGGGCTGATGCGTTCCACCGAGTATGTCTCCTGCGATACCGTCGCCAACACTGCCGTCTGGTAGCCGCAGCCGGTGCCGATTTCCAGTACCTTGCCGAGTTGGTTGCCGCCGCGCAGGATTTCCGTCATGCGCGCGACGATATAGGGCTGGGAAATGGTCTGGCCGTAGCCGATCGGCAGCGAAACGTCTTCATAGGCGCGAATGGACAGCGCCTCGTCGACGAAAATATGGCGCGGCACGGTGTTCATCGCCGCCAGTACTACCTCGTCGCGGATGCCCTGTTCGCGCAGCCGTGCCACCATGCGTTCGCGCGTGCGCTGCGAGGTCATGCCGATGCCGGAGCGGTTCTGGTTCATGAGAGCCATGACTTGAGCGCGTCCAGTTTCCCGTAGCGGGTGAGATCGACCTGTAGCGGCGTGATCGCCACCAGCCCCTGTTCTACCGCATGAAAATCGGTACCTTCGCCGGCATCCTGTGCCGCCCCAGCCGCACCTACCCAGTACACGGTTTCGCCGCGCGGGGTGGAGGACTTGACCACGGCTTCCGCCTTGTGGCGCTTGCCCAGGCGGGTGATGCGCATGCCACTGACCTGCTCGTAGGGGATGTCCGGCACGTTGACGTTGAGCAGCACCGGCGGCGGGAAAGCGTTTTTCTCGAAGCGCCTGACCAGATCCACGACCACGCGCGCAGCGGTGTCGAAATGCTGCGCACCATGCTGCGACATGGATACCGCAATCGAGGGGATGTCCAGCAAATAGCCTTCCATGGCGGCGGCCACGGTACCGGAGTAGATGGTGTCGTCGCCCATGTTGGCACCATCGTTGATGCCTGAAATCACCATGTCCGGCAGCTGATCGAGCAGGCCGGTGACGGCCAGATGCACGCAATCGGTGGGTGTGCCGTTGACGAAGTAGAAGCCGTTGGCGGCCTGGCGCACGGTAAGCGGGCGATCCAGGGTGAGCGAGTTGCTGGCGCCGCTGCGGTTGCGTTCCGGCGCCACGACGACGATCTCTGCCAGCGGCTTGAGCGCTTCGGCCAGGATGCTGAGGCCGAGGGCAAAGTAGCCGTCGTCGTTGGAGAGGAGAATGCGCATGGATTCGAATTATAAATTATCGCCGCGTCATGCGGGCGTAGAAGATGGCGCTGACGAAGAATGTCAGGGATAGCACTATCTCGATCAGCGCGAGCCGGCTGGACAGCCCGTTATCCGACCATGCCCGCATGATGCCTTCGGTGAAATACAGCAGGATGAACATGCAGGCCCACTGGTAGGTATAGCGCCGCCCGCGCAGGATGCCGAACAATGGCAGCAGCAGTGGCACGGCTTTCAGGATCAGCAGCGAGCCGCCAGGCCGCAGCGGCGCCAGCCAGCCTTCCCACGCCAGGCACAGCAGGATCAATGCGACCAGGCTGACGCTGGTGGCGAGTTGCAATGTTCTGATCATGATTGATGGGTGGGAGCGCCGCCCCGGCGCGATTCTGCCTTCATCATCGCGGCGAGGGCGCCGCTCCTACAACCGCTTTGCTCATCGCGACCAAGGCGGCCCGCGCCGATTGGGCGTCGGTGACCGGCGCGTCGAACGTGAAGCGCAGCAGTTTCTCACCCGCACGCAGGTCGAAGCCATCGGTGTCGATGCCGACCATCTCGGCGTTTTCCGCGTCGATCCGGTGTACGTGCCGGCAATAGGCGCGCAGGCTGTCGGCGTGATCGGTGTTCATATGGGCGAGGATGCCGGCCTCCTGTTCCGCCAGCATGTTCGCTGGCGGGCGCAGTTCCTCGCCGGAAATCCAGTGGATGTTGCCGAAGCCGCCGATATAGCGCGCCTGGCGAATTTCGATGCGGTGGAACAGGAAATCGTGCATGTCGAAATACTGTGCCGCCTGCGGAAAGTAAGCCAGATAGCGTGCCCGCAGCGTGCCATCCTGCTTGTCGGCGATGGTAGCCTCGCCCAGCAGGGTCAGCCGGGCCCCGGCCTGCATGTCTGTTGCGGCCGGATCGAAGGCAATCAGCGACACGTGCGGATTCTTCTGGATGTTTTTGGTATGTTCGGCGATGGTGGAGATCAGGATCAGCGGGTTGCCGTCGTGATCCAACACGAACGGCGCGATGGAGCCGAACGGGTAGCCAGAGAAGCGTGCGGAATGGGTGGAGAGCACCGCGCTGCGCGTGGCGCGCAGGAATTTGCGGGCTTCGACGGCCGCACCTGCGCTCATGTCAGCTTCAACGCCATTTTGGCCAGCCGCTTGCCGAGTGCGATGCACAGGGTTTTCTCGGCTTCCGATATCGGTTGGTCATCTGTCGCCCCGGCCACGTGGCTGGCGCCATAGGGCGTGCCACCACCGGTGGTGGAGGTCAGCTCTGGTTCGGAGTAGGGCAGGCCGACGATGACCATGCCGTGGTGCAGCAGCGGGATCATCATCGATAGCAGTGTCGCTTCGTTACCGCCATGCATGGAGGCAGTGGAGGTAAACACTGCCGCTGGCTTGCCAGCCAGCGCGCCTTTCAGCCACAGGCTGGAAGTACCGTCGAGGAAATACTTGAGCGGCGCCGCCATGTTGCCGAAGCGCGTCGGGCTGCCCAGCGCCAGACCGGCGCATTGCTCCAGATCTTGCAGCTCGACATACGGCGCACCGTTGGCGGGAATGTCTGGCTCGGTTGCCTCGCACACCGTGGAAACCCTGGGTACGGTACGGATGCGCGCCTTGGCGCCATCGACCATTTCCACCCCGCGTGCCACCAGTTGTGCCATCTCGCGCACAGATCCGCTATGACTGTAGTAGAGGACGAGGACGTCGGCCATCAGATGCGCTTGGCCAGTTCCGCCGCCTTGCCGACATAGCTAGCCGGGGTCATTGCCAGCAGCTGGTTCCTGGCTTCCTGCGGGATGGCCAGTGTGGCGATGAATTCGTGCAGGGCTTCTTTGGTGATGCCACCCTTGCCGCGTGTGAGTGCCTTGAGTTGCTCGTAGGGGTTCTCCACGCCATAGCGGCGCATCACGGTCTGGATCGGCTCGGCCAGAACCTCCCACGAGGCATCCAGGTCCTTCGCCAGCTTTGCCCGGTTGGCTTCCAGCTTGTTGAGGCCCTTGAGCAGCGAATCGTAGCCCAGCAGCGAATAGCCGAACGCCACGCCCATGTTGCGCAGGACCGTGGAGTCGGTGAGGTCGCGCTGCCAGCGGGAGATCGGCAATTTTTCCGACAGGTGGCCGAGCACGGCATTGGCCAGGCCGAGGTTGCCTTCGGAGTTCTCGAAGTCGATCGGGTTGACCTTGTGCGGCATGGTCGACGAGCCGATTTCGCCGGCCTTGACCTTCTGCTTGAAGAAGCCGAGCGAGATGTAGCCCCAGATGTCGCGGTCGAGGTCGATCAGGATGCTGTTGGCGCGGGCGAAGGCGTCGAACAGCTCAGCCAGCGCGTCGTGCGGCTCGATCTGGATGGTGTAGGGGTTGAAGGTCAGGCCGAGCGATTCGA
>DAOMFG010000154.1:0-4264 GCA_035429685.1 Methylophilaceae bacterium
CGGCGGCCTGCGCTGATTTCTGCTTGTCATGCCTTGCCAGCAGGATGCGCTTGGTGATCAGCACGGCGTGACCCAGTAACAACAGTGTGGCAGGCACAGCCAGTGGTGCTGACATGTCATGCTGCGCCGTGAAGATAGGTGCAGACAGCAGGATGATCAGCAGCGTGCCGGTGATGAGCGCTCCTGTGCCGGCTTTAAGGCGCGGCAGTAACAGGGTGAGATACAGCGCTACCAGCAGCAATGCGCTGGATCCGATCCATGAACTCCATGGCGGGGAAATGACGCCTTCGTTGAGGATGCTCATCGCCGCATGAGTCAGGTTTTCCCCTTCACCCGGCATGGTCTGGAAGCCTTTGGATAGCCGGACGGATGGCAAGCAGCGGGCGCAATGAAATCGCCACCCCTGCGAACCCGTTTAACTTCCAGAAACACCTCTTCACCTGGATCACCTTTTACGGACTGCCGGCATAAAATCGGCGCTACAACGTCAACTTTCAGCCAGAATTTTTCCTGCCCGACCTGAATTCTTCCGGCCGCGCCTGTGCCGCCAGTTTGTCCAATACCCCGTTGACGTACTTGTAACCATCGGTGCCACCGTAGCGCTTGGCCAGTTCCACCCCTTCGTTGATCGCCACGCGATAGGGAATACTTGGGTCATGCATCAACTCATAGCCGGAGATACAGAGGATGGCGTGTTCGATCGGACTGAGTTCGCCGACCGGACGGTCGAGCAGGGGGCCGATCTGCTGATCGAGTTGCCCAACCTTCTCTGCCACGCCGCGCAGCAGGACACGGAAATATTCCTCGTCGGCATGGGCATAATCGTCATCCTCAGCCAGGTCGCGCAGAATTTCTTCGGAGCTGTTGCCGCTGATGAACAGGCGATACAGCCCTTTGAGCACAAGCTCGCGTGACTTGCGGCGGTTGCGCGACGGCTTCTTGGCAGGTTTGGTTTCGCTCGTCATCACAGGCGCTTCAGCAGGTTGACCATTTCCACTGCCACGGCAGCGGCTTCCGCCCCCTTGACTGACATGCGCGCCAGCGCCTGATCGTCGTCTTCCGTGGTAAGGATGGCGTTGGCGACCGGTACGCCGGTCTCCAGTTGCACTTGGGAAATGCCGCGCGCGGATTCGTCGGCGACGATTTCGAAATGGTAAGTTTCGCCACGGATGACGGCACCCAGTGCAATCAGCGCGTCGAACTTGCCGCTGGCAGCCATCTTGCGTAACACCAGTGGGGATTCCAATGCGCCTGGGACGGTGGACAGGGTAACGGCGTCATCCGCTACCCCCAGCTTGCGCAATTCGGCGACACAGGCGCCCAGCAGGCCATCGCCGATTTCGTTGTTGAAACGCGACAGCACGATGCCAACGCGCAAGCCGCTACCATCCAGATTCCGTTCGATTTCCTTCATGATGCTCCTAGTGTATCGTCAGTGGCTGCGAATGCTTCAGGTGGTTCTGCCAGTTACGGACATAAGTCCGGATCAAGGCATCGTTCCCACTGATAAAAACCGCATTCTCCGCGTTTTTGTACTGCGCTGCACGAGTAAAGTTGAACGAGCCGGTAATCAATAGCGCTGCCGGCGTCCCTGCATCGATCACCATGACCTTGTTATGCGCGCTCTGGTGTTCGCCGTCCAGCCATATCGGCAGTCCGGCGCGCGCCAGCCCTGGCACTTGGCCGCGCGCCATGTTTTCGGTCTGCTCGCGGTCGGCGATCAGCCTGACCTCGACCCCGCGGCGATGGGCGTCGAGCAGCGCGCGTGCAATGTCGTCATGGGTGAAGGAGAACGCCTGTACCAGCACTTGGCGTCGTGCGCGATCAATCGCCGTGATTATTTTACCGGCAATGTCATCGCCGGGCGTAAACGCGACCTCTACCCGGGCATTGAGGGCAGTTGCGGTCTCGGTTGCGGTGCCGGCTTGAGCCGGCATTACCAGCAGGCAGGTCAGGAATAGTAGCCAACTACTCTTCAATGCTGGCCTCCGATTCCGGGATCGGCTCAGCTTCTTCACTTCTGGCCGGTTTCTGCACTGGCGGCGTGTGTGCCGCATGGTAGCGTTCCGCCACCCGATTCTGCGCTCGCGTCAACGCCGCTCTGGCGCTGTTTTCGTCACGCGCTTTCTTTTGCGCCGCTTCCTGCTTCTTGGCCGCTTCTTCCGGCGGCGGTGGCAGTTCGGCGCGGACGGCGAGCGGCAACGCCAGCGTGGCGCATAGCATTAATTCCACCTTCATTTGTCCAGCCCCTGCTTCACTTTCTCTTCCTCGTACCATAGCGCGTGATGCTCCTTGGCCCAGGTCTCGTCCACCATGCCAGTCTTCATCGCCTGGAATGCGCCGTCGGCGCCTATTGTCCCCATATAGACGTGGCCGAAGGCGGCGCAGATGAACAGCAACGCGCACACGCCGTGAATCAGGTTGGCGGCCTGCATCACGTGGCGGCCCTGGTTGAACACCGGGAAGTCGAGCACAAAGCCGGACAGGCTGACTACCAGCCCCAGCAAGGTGACGCCACCCCAGAACCAGGCCTTCTCGGCGGCATTGAACTTATAGGACGGCACGTGCGTTTCGCCGCGCAGCACGTTGTGCGCATCCTTGATCCACAGCCAGTCGATCTTGTGCCACAGGTTATCCTTGACATAGCGCCGGAACAGCAGCGCCACGGAAACGAAGAACAGCGGCCCCGCCAGGTTGTGCAGGTTCTTGGCGATGACGGCGATCCAGGAAAACGCCTGATAGCCCACCAACGGCAGCAGCAGGTGCTTGCCGAACAAAATGACGATGCCGCTCAGCCCCAGCAGCACGAAAGTGCCAGCACTGGCCCAGTGCACGTGGCGCTCGGCAACGCTGAAGCGCTGGATCAGGCGGCCGGTCGGCTGGCCGTGCAGATGCATGGCGCCGTAAATCGCGTAGAAGCCCAGAATAAGCAATGGCACCAGCACCAGAAGCCAGCCGCCGAAGTAGGTCACCGGGCCGTTGCGCAGGGTGCGCCACAACTGGCCTTCCTTCTGCTGGAACACGCCGGCATCGCGGATGCGCGACTGCGTGATGCCGGCGATCCCGGATTCGGCCTTGATCTCGGCGTCCGACTTCACCCCGGCAGTCCTGCCCTCGTCCAGCGAGAACGGCGTGGCGCCGGTGGAGGCGTCACGCTCGACCCTGGATTGCTCCTCGTACTGCCTGACGCTCCCTGCCACGACCAGCAGCAGCGCGACGATCAGCAGCAGAAATTTTTGCGTTTTTGTCATGGATCAATCCCCCGTGCGGCCGTATTCGTTCTGGCGCTGGTTGCGTTCGTGCAGCACTTGCCGCCATGCCGACGGGTCGTGCATGAAACGCTCGCTATCCCAGGGACGCCCATCCTGCTTACCCTGATAGCCGCCATCCTGGTAGTCCACTGCCTGCTTGTACTCGCCGCAGCCGGCCAGTAGCGCAGGCAGCAGCAAAATCAATAATACTGTTCTCGCGGCTTGCATCATTTCTTCTCCGGCCGGCTGTAAGCGATGTCCCAGCCCCAGCGCTGGTCGCCGTAGCTGCGTGTTTCGATGCGGCTCTCGTGGATGGCGACGATCACCGGCGCATCGCCTGCCAGCAGCGCCTTGGTCGAGCACATCTCGGCGCACAGCGGCAGTTTGCCTTCCGCCAGGCGGTTGCGCCCATACTTGTCGAACTCCGCTTCTCTGCCGTTTTCTTCCGGGCCACCGGCGCAGAAGGTGCACTTGTCCATCTTGCCACGGGCCACGAAGAAATCAGTCGCGTGCCCGCCCGGCTCCTTGCCGGATGGATTGGAATTGGGGAACTGCGGTGCGTCGAACGGGCAGGCCAGCGAGCAGTAACCGCAGCCGATGCAGATGTCCTTGTCGTGCAGTACTACGCTGTCCTCGGTCTTGTAGAAGCAGTTGACCGGGCACACCGCCATGCAGGGCGCATCGGTGCAGTGCATGCAGGCGATGGACACCGACTTCTCGCCGGGTTGGCCGTCGTTGAGGGTAATCACTCGCCGCCGATTGATGCCCCACGGCACCTCGTGCTCGTTCTTGCAGGCCGTGACGCAGGAGTTGCACTCGATGCAACGATCCACGTCACAGATGAATTTCATTCTTGCCATAAATCGTTCCTCTACCCGTTCAAGCGCGCGTGAAGCGGCACAACGTGACCTTGGTTTCCTGCATCATGGTGACCGAATCGTAACCGTAGGTCGGGACCGTATTGGCCGCCTCGCCGCGCACGTAGGGCGCGGCGCCCTCCGGGTACTTGTCCA
>DAOMFG010000155.1:0-982 GCA_035429685.1 Methylophilaceae bacterium
TCAAGGTAGTACCGGTTTTGTTCAGCAGTTTCTGCCAGACGGTCTGTTGAAGCCAGACATCTAGCCTGTTTTCGCTCACGCCGCTCTTCTTGAAGTCATGGAAATCATAGGCAATCCTGTGCGCTTCAAGAAAGACGCGCGCCTTCTTCACCGTGCCACAGTTGGGGATGCCGTACAGCTTCATTACACCCCGCGCAACAGTTCGTTGATGCCGACCTTGGACAGGGTCTTGGCATCAACCTTTTTCACGATCACTGCGCAGTACAGGCTATAGCTTCCATCCTTGCTCGGCAGGTTGCCGCTGACTACCACGGAGCCGGCCGGGACACGGCCATAGGTGACTTCGCCGGTTTCGCGGTCGTAAATCTTGGTGGACTGGCCGATGTACACGCCCATCGAAATCACCGAGTTGTCTTCCACCACCACGCCTTCCACTACTTCGGAACGGGCGCCGATGAAGCAGTTGTCGCCGATGATGGTGGGGCCGGCCTGCACCGGTTCCAGCACCCCGCCGATGCCGACGCCGCCGGAGAGGTGGACGTTCTTGCCGATCTGGGCGCAGGAGCCGACGGTGGCCCAGGTGTCGACCATGGTACCTTCATCCACGTAGGCGCCGATGTTGACGTAGGAGGGCATCAGTACCACGTTCTTGCCGATGAATGAGCCGCGGCGCGCCACGGCGTTGGGGACCACGCGGAAGCCGCCGGCCTTGAAGTCGGCTTCGGTGTAACCGGCAAACTTGCTCGGCACTTTGTCGAAATACTTGGTGCAGCCACCGTCCAGCAACGCATTGTCTTCCAGACGGAAAGACAGCAGCACGGCTTTCTTGATCCACTGGTGGGTTTCCCATTGCTGGCTGTCGCCGATGCGGGTGGCAACGCGCAAACGACCGGCATTGAGTTCCTCCAGTACGCCGAACACGGCATTCTTGATTTTCTTGTCGGCATTGGCGGGGGTGATGTTGGCACGGTTGTCGAAGGCT
>DAOMFG010000155.1:1023-4249 GCA_035429685.1 Methylophilaceae bacterium
TGAAAAAAACGTAATTTTACTTGGTTCCGGGAACTTCGTCAGTCCTTGAACTGGCGGATTTTCTCAAGGTCGCGGCGGAAGCTTTCCGCGTCACCATATTCGGTGAAGTAGCCGTAGCGCGAGTGGGCGTCGAGGATGCGTTGTGCGTGTTTGATCGGGCACCAGTATTGTTCGGTGCGGGCAATGATTTCCTTGATATAGGAAATCAGGCCGTTGCCATAGGAACAATAAAGACAATTCA
Organism: Methylophilaceae bacterium; assembly: GCA_035429685.1. Taxonomy (GTDB): domain Bacteria; phylum Pseudomonadota; class Gammaproteobacteria; order Burkholderiales; family Methylophilaceae; genus DAOMFG01. The sequence goes on from DAOMFG010000155.1 coordinate 1,265, forward strand.
GCTTCTCCAGCGCATTGAGATAGGCCAGGTGATGATGGTCATATACCAGATAATCGCTGCGCTTGACTTTTGGGATGCCAAGCAGCGGGAAGCAGACTGCATGATACAGGCTGGCGAAAATATCCAGCAGCAGCAGCGGGGGAAACACCGCATAAACGAAAGGGGCCGTCAGTATATGGCGCAGCCGCGGAAACAGGGCATAGCGAAGCAGACCGATTTTCAGCTTGCGGTGCTGTAGCAGGACTTCGCGTGCAAAGCGGACTTTCCGGTCAAGCAACTGGTAGTTGATGCGTTCGCGCGCCCTGTCGAGTTCGTCTGCGAGTTCGCTCTCAAGCGCCTTGATACGGTTGATGATTTCGCCGATTCTTTCGTTCATATGACTGTCTCTGGAGATTCCAAAAAACTAAGGGCGCCCAAGGCGCCCTTGCGATGTGGCTATTGTGACATCAAATCAGGTTTTCTTGGCCCTTGCTTCCTGATATAGCGGCATGACGGTGGGAATCAGGCTCTGCAGTTCCTTCATGCGGGACTCCTCTGACGGGTGGGTGCTTAGCCATTCTGGCGGTTTGGAGCCCCCCTGCGCCCCCATTTTCTGCCAGAGCGTGATGGCCGCATTGGGGTCATAACCGGCGCGAGCGGAAAGCTCCAGTCCCATGCGATCCGCTTCCCGCTCCGCCTCCCGGCTATTGGGGAGGGTCAAGGCCAGCGCGGTGACGGTAGAGCCGATCATCATGGTATTGGCAGCGGCATTTCTGTCTTTCGATGTCGCCCCTAGCGCAACGGCCAACCCCACCAAGCCGATTTGCTGGGCATAAGCGCGCGACATGCGCTCGCGCCCATGTTCGCGCAAGGCGTGCGAAATTTCATGTCCCATGACGTTGGCCAGTTCGTCGTCAGTAGGATTCAGCTTGTCGATCAGGCCGGTGTAGACCATGATTTTCCCGCCCGGCATACAGTAAGCATTGACGTCCTTGCTCTCCTGCACATTGACTTCCCATTTCCAGTTGGCGGCGTCCGGGCGGAACACGCCGGTCTGGGCAATCAGGCGATTGGCGATGGCGCGCACACGCTCGGTCTGCTGCGGGTTGGAGTTAAGCGTCTTCTTGGTTTCCGCTTCCTTCAGCGTTTGCAGATAGCTTTGTGCCGCCATCTGGTCTACCTGCTTCTCGGAAAGCATCATGAACTGCTTGCGTTCCACGCCGACCGCGCCGGACTGGGTGGTCTGCGTGGTGGCGCAGCCGGCCAGCAAGGCGATGGCCGCGAAAAGGGGAAGGAGGAATTTTTTCATTTTCATAAGCGACAAATCATCCAGCTTTAGTGCGGGTGCTGATCTTTCATGAAGTTGTGGACTTCGTCGCGACTTACGGTGCCGTCCTTGTCAACGTCGATCTCGTCGAAATGCTTGCTGACGTTGGGCAGGGACTTGGCCTCTTTTTTGTCCAGGGTGCCGTCATTGTCCTTGTCGGCCTTCTTGAAACCCATGCTGCCCTTGTCATGCATGCCATCATTCTTACAGGCAGCTACTTCTTCCTTGCTTAGCTTGCCGTCGTGATTGGCGTCCATCTTGTCGAAATGTTTGTCGTGCATGGCCTGAGCTTCAGCCTTGTCGATGCTGCCATCTTTGTTGGTATCAGCTTCGGCAAGGGGGGAGTGCTGCTTCTTGTGCATGTCGCAGTGCTCGCCCATACCGTCGTGATCGGCTAGCGCCGGCAGGGCAAAGGCGAGGGTGGATGCAAGTAGCAGGGAGGTGAGTTTGTTCATGGTTGATCTCCAGTAGGTATAAACAAGGGGCTTAACGAGTCAGTGGATATTTGGTTGTCAAGCCGCTGGTTAGAGCGCGACTTGCGCGCCCAGTTCCACCACCCGGTTGGGGGGCAGCTTGAAATAGTTGGTCACGCTGTCGGCATTGCGGAACATGGTGATGAACAGCCGCTCGCGCCAGAACGCCATTTCGGAATGTCTTCTGGGGATCAGCGTTTCCTTGCCGATGAAGAACGAGCTGTCCATCATGTCGAGCTTCAGGCCGTGCACTGCGCACAGATCCAGGTCACGCGGCAGGTCGGGCTCATCCTTGAAACCATAGTTAACGATGACGCGATAGAAGCCGTTGCCCAATTGATTCACGGCGACCCTTTCCGCGCTGTCGACATGCGGCACATCGCTGACTCGTACTGTCACCAATACCACCTGCTCGTGCAGTACCTTGTTGTGCTTGAGGTTGTGCAGCATGGCATGCGGCACGCCGTTGGGGTTGGGGGTCATGAAGATGGCCGTGCCATGGACGCGTGCGGGAGGATGCCCACTGATGGCCTCGATGAACGGACCCAGCTCCATCGCCTCTTCCCGTAAACGTTTGAGCAGCAGTTCGCGGCCGCGTTTCCAGGTCAGCATCAGGGTAAAGATCACTACGCCAACCAGGATGGGAAACCAGCCGCCGGCGGGGATTTTCAGGATATTGGCGCCGAAGAAGGCCAGGTCCACGGTGAGGAACATCGCCGCCAGCGCCAGCGTGCGCGCCCAGCTCCAGCCCCAGACACCGTGGAACACCAGCGCCGCCAGTACCGTGGTGATGACCATGTCGCCGGTGACGGCGATGCCGTAGGCCGCCGCCAAGTTAGACGAGGAGCCGAAGCCTAACACCAGAGCCATCACCGCTACCATCAGCCACCAGTTGACGCCGGGCAGATAAATCTGTCCGGCTTCGCTTTCCGAAGTATGCTGCACTTGCACCCGTGGCATGTAGCCGAGTTGCAACGCCTGGCGCGACACCGAGAAGGTGCCCGAGATCACCGCCTGCGACGCGATGACTGTCGATACCGTTGCCAGTCCTACCAGCGGATACAACAGCCATTCCGGAGCCAGCAGGTAGAACGGATTCTTGATGGCTTCCGGGTTGTTCAGGATCAGCGCGCCCTGGCCGAAGTAATTGAGGATCAGCGCCGGCAATACGAAACCGAACCAAGCCAGGCGGATCGGCCTTCTGCC
>DAOMFG010000156.1:0-4242 GCA_035429685.1 Methylophilaceae bacterium
ACAGCAGCAGCTGGCGGTCGGGGTAGATGATAGCGCCATCCCTGGTGACCACGCCCAGCCGATCGCCGTCGCCGTCGAACGCCAGTCCCAGTTCGGCGTTGCCGTTTCGTAGCGCCTGGATCAGGTCTTGCAGGTTCTCCGGCACCGAAGGGTCGGGGTGGTGGTTGGGGAAGTGGCCGTCTACCTCGCAGAACAGTTCCTGTACCTCGCAGCCCAACGCGCGGAACAGCTTGCCGGCATAGGCGCCGGCCACGCCGTTGCCGGCGTCCACGGTGATTTTCATGGGGCGGGCCAGCCTGATGTCGGCGGTGATGCGGTCGATATAGTCCTGCGCGATATCCTGTCGGGAGTAGCTGCCGGCGCCTTCGAACAGGTTGTTTTGCTCGATGCGGGTGCGGAGGCCCTGGATGGTCTCGCCCGACAGCGTCTCGCCGGCCAGTACCATCTTCAGGCCGTTGTAGTCCGGCGGGTTATGGCTGCCGGTCACCATCACGCCGCAGTGGGTGCCGAGGTGATGGGCCGCGAAATATACCATCGGCGTCGCCACCATGCCGATGTCGATGACGTGGAGGCCAGACTTGCGGATGCCGCGTGCCAGCGCTGCCGCCAGCTCCGGCCCGGAGAGCCGGCCGTCGTAGCCGATGACGATCTGCGTCTGACGTCGTGCAGCAGCCTCTGAGCCGATGGCCTGGCCGATGACTTCGACGATTTCCGGAGTGAGCGTTTTGCCGACGATGCCGCGGATGTCGTAGGCCTTGAAGATTTCCTGAGGTAAATTCATGACACGCAGTTTTGCGAATGGATTCAAAGCCCAGAGTATAATGCCAGCTATGGAATTCTCATCAGAACTGCTGCACAAATACTGCAAGGCCGGCCCGCGCTACACCTCGTATCCCACCGCGCCTTATTTCCACGAAGGCTTCGGCCCGGCGCAATGGGAAGAAGAACTGCGTGAGAGCCAGAACAAGGGGCGCGACATTTCGCTCTACGCCCACATTCCGTTCTGCGACACGCTGTGCTACTACTGCGGCTGCAACATGATCGCCACCAAGGACTACAGCAAGGCCGAGTCCTATCTGGAAGTACTGTTCAAGGAGATCGACCGCGTCGCCGCGCTGACCAATCCGCAACGCACCGTGCGCCAGCTGCACTGGGGCGGCGGCACCCCGACCTATCTCAAGCCGGACGACATCCGCCGCCTCTATGCGCACATTGCCGGCAAGTTCCGCATCGCGCCGGACGCCGAAACCGGCTGCGAGATGGATCCGCGCGAACTGACCCAGGAGCACGTGCGCGCCTTGCGCCAGTCCGGCTTCAACCGCGTCAGCCTGGGCGTGCAGGACCTCGACGCCCAAGTACAGCACGCCGTCAACCGCGTGCAGCCGGAAGCGCTGATCCGCCAGGTCTATGACTGGATACGCGAGCAAGGCTTCCACAGCGTCAACTTCGACCTGATGATCGGCTTGCCGCACCAGACCCCGGCCAGCTTCGAGCAGACGCTGGACAAGGTGATCGCGATGGGGCCGGATCGCTTCGCCGTGTTCAACTATGCCCACGTGCCGTGGATGAAAAAGCACCAGAAGCTGATCGCCGAGGAAACCCTGCCGCAGATCGACGCGCGCCTTGCACTGCAAAAGCTCACGCTGGAGAAACTCACCGCCGCCGGCTACGTCTACATCGGCATGGACCACTTCGCCCGTCCCGACGACGAGCTGGTCAAGGCGCAGCAGGCCAAGACCCTGTACCGCAACTTCCAGGGCTATACCACGCACAAGGACTGCGACATCCTGGCTTTCGGCGCCTCGGCCATTTCCCAGACCGATGAGGTCTACGCGCAGAACGTCAAGGTGCTGTCCGAATACCGCGCGATGGTTCAGGCCGGCAAGCTGCCGGTCGAGCGCGGCTTGAGGATCACCCATGAGGACAAGCTGCGCCGCGAAGCCATCACCCAGATCATGTGCGACCTTGAACTGGACAAGGCCAGCTTCGGCCGGCAGTGGGACATCGATTTCGATACCTACTTCGCCGCAGCGCTGGACGATCTCAAGGGCATGCAGGCCGACGGCCTGGTGGCGCTGGAAGCCGACAAGGTGCGCGTTACCGAGGAGGGGCGCGTATTCCTGCGCAATATCGCCATGGCATTCGATGCTTACCTGCACCAGCAGGCGTCGGACAAGCCGAGATATTCGAAGACGGTTTGATTGGGGGAAAGGAATGACCATGTGGTCTGAAAAACTTGAATCCGCACTGTCCGGGTTCCTCGTCATGATGACGCGGCGAGTGCGATCGATGGCCGCGGCATGCGGCAGCCTGGTGTTGTGCACGCTGCTGCTGATGTTGGCCGGCAACGTCTATGCGGTAGAAGTGCCAAAGGCTGCACCGGATCCGACCGCGCTGGAGACGGATGAAGTCGTGCCGCCGGCCGACATCGTGGTTTACAACCGTGTGATCATAACCCTGCGCGCGCCCGCTTTCAGCGAATTGCCGGAAGTGCGCGCGCGCTATGCCGAGACCAGGATCAAGGAGGTGCTCAAGGGCGGGGGGGGAGACCGGGTCGAAGTGAAACGTATTCCACAAGGGCAGATGGTTCAGCTCAATGGCCGGCTGGCGTTCATCATCACTCCCGGCGATGTCGACCCGAATACGCAGGAAACGCCAATTCAGGCCGCAGCTGAAGCTGTCAAGAAACTCGAAATCGTCATTGCCGAAACCAGGGAAAGCCGCAGCCTTGATGCGATACTGAAAGATGTGGCGCTGGTGCTGCTGGGAACCGCCGTTTTCTATGCATTGTTGCGTAGTGTGCGCTGGCTGCGCCGTTATCTTCTGGGGTGGCTGGCGCGTCTGGCAAGCACCGAGGCCGAGCGCGCCAAGATTGGCGGTGTCCAGATATTCCGGCTGAGGGGGGTGGTTACCGTGTTTCGGGGCATGCTGGCCACCCTGTTCTGGATGTTTACCGCGGTTCTGATCTACGTCTGGCTGGCCTATACGCTGTCACGTTTTCCCTATACGCGGTATTGGGGCGAAACCCTGAATACCTTCATCCTCAAGGTGCTGAATGGTATCGGTGGCGCCATCCTGGGGGCACTGCCCAATCTGTTTGTCGCTTTAGTGATTGTGGTGCTGGCGCGACTGGTGGTGCGAATGCTGCACGGGTTTTTCGATATGGTAGAGAGCCGGCAGATCGAGGTGAGAGTGATCGATTCCGATCTCGCCACGCCTACGCGACGGATCGCCAACGTCATCGTCTGGTTGTTTGCCTTGGCCATGGCCTATCCCTACCTGCCGGTTGCCAATACGGAAGCGTTCAAGGGGGTTACCCTGCTGTTCGGGCTGATGCTTTCGCTGGGGGCTTCCGGTCTGGTCGGGCAGGCGGTGAGTGGCCTGATCCTGACCTATGCGCGGGTGTTGCGGCCGGGTGAATTTATACACATCGCAGGCAACGAGGGTACCGTCACGGAGACTGGCGTGTTCGCCACACGCGTTCGCACCGGCATGGGCGAAGAACTCACGCTGCCGAACACTTTCATTCTGTCCAATGTCACCCGTAATTATTCGCGTGCGGTCAAGGGGAAAGGGTATATCGTGGATGCCACGGTCACTATCGGTTACGACACCCCCTGGCGCCAGGTTCACGCCATGCTGATCGAGGCTGCCAGGCGCACCCCGGGGGTGGTGGAAAATCCACTGCCGCGCGTGTACCAGATTGCACTGTCGGATTTTTATACCGAATACAAGCGGGCCTGCCATGCGGGTGAGGAGGAGCCGGTGCCGCGCGCGGAAGTGATGAGTTTGCTGCACGCGAATATCCAGGACGTGTTCAACGAGTATGGCGTGCAGATCATGTCGCCGCATTACTTTGCCGATCCGGCGGCGGCCAAGGTGGTGCCCAAGGAGCATTGGCATCTGGCGCCTGCGGACCCCGACGCGCCGATGGGTAACATTGAAGTTGTGGGGGAAAAGCCGAAAAGCCGGTAACCGGAACTAGCGGTGGCCTTCCTTGGCCATGTTGATAGAGTATTTGGGAATCTCCACCACCAGGTCGGTCTGCGCGACGATGGCCTGGCACGACAGGCGTGAAAACGGCTCCAGCCCCCAGGCCTTGTCCAGCAGGTCTTCTTCCTTTTCCTCGGGCGCTGGCAGCGACGTGTAGCCCTCGCGCACGATGACGTGGCAGGTGGTGCAGGCGCAGGCTTTCTCGCAGGCGTGGTCAATGTCGATGTCGTGGTCGAGCAGGTTGTTGCA
>DAOMFG010000157.1:0-4214 GCA_035429685.1 Methylophilaceae bacterium
ACCGCCTCCGGGGCGGGTTCGCCGCCGCAAGCCGGGCCTGGAGCCAGATAACCAGCGTGCTGGCCGACACCATCCCCGGCGTGCGCGTGGTCAAGGCCTTCGCCCAGGAACAGCGCGAGGCCGAGCGCTTCCGTGCCGCCAACCGCCACAACCTCGCCGTCAACGACCGCCTCAACAAGGTATGGTCGCTGTTCTCCCCGACCGTCTCGCTGCTCACCGAAATCGGCATCCTGGTGGTGTGGGGCTTCGGCATCTGGCTGATTTCCGAGAACGACATCACCGTCGGCGTGCTGACCGCCTTCATCGCCTACATCAGCCGCTTCTATACCCGGCTGGATTCCATGAGCCGCATCGTTTCCGTGACGCAGAAAGCCGCCGCCGGTGCCAAGCGCATCTTCGACATTCTGGACCACGTGTCCAGCGTGCCGGAACCCACCCATCCGGTTCACCTGAAGCAGGTGCAGGGGCGCATCGAGATGCGCGGCATCGGCTTCCGCTACGGCAATCGCGCCGTCGTCCGCGGCCTCGACCTCGACATCGCGCCGGGCGAGATGGTCGGCCTGGTCGGCCACAGCGGCTCCGGCAAGAGCACGCTGGTCAACCTGATCTGCCGCTTCTATGATGTTTCCGAAGGCGCGATTTTCATCGACGGCGTGGACATCCGCGCGCTGCCGGTGTCGGAATACCGCAGCAACATCGGCCTCGTGCTGCAGGAGCCGTTCCTGTTCTTCGGCACCATCGCCGACAACATCGCTTACGGCAAGCCGGATGCCACGCGCGAGCAAATCATCGCCGCCGCCCGCGCCGCGCACGCCCACGAGTTCATCCTGCGCCTGCCGCAGGGCTACGACTCGCTGGTCGGCGAGCGTGGCCAGGCGCTGTCCGGCGGTGAGCGCCAGCGCATCTCCATCGCCCGCGCGCTGCTGATCGACCCGCGCATCCTGATTCTGGACGAGGCTACGTCATCAGTGGACTCCACCACCGAGCAGGAAATCCAGAAAGCCCTGGACAACCTGGTGCAGGGCCGTACCACCATCGCCATCGCCCACCGCCTGTCGACGCTGAGGAAGGCCGACCGGCTGGTGGTCATGGACCGCGGACAGGTGGTGGAAGTCGGCAACCACGACGAGTTGATGACACGCGAGGGCGCCTACTATCGCCTGTATCAGGCGCAGGCGCGTAACGTCGACACCGAACCGGAAATCCAGAAATGGGATGGGGAGAGCATCGCATGAGCCAGGCACCGGATTTTCAGTTGCACCGCGACGCTTTCGGCAAGCTGGTGCTGACAACGGTCGACGGCACCGTCCATGCCGGCGTGGTGCCGGTGCGCGCCTTCCCCATCACGGCACCCGATCAGGGCATTGCGCTGGTCAGCAGCGACGGCCACGAACTGGCCTGGTTTTTCGAGCTGCAAACACTGCCGGCCGGCATGTCCACCCTGGTCCGGGAAGAACTGGCCAGCCGCGAGTTCATGCCGGAAATACGGCGCATCCTCAAGGTTTCCAGCTTCGCCACGCCCAGCACCTGGACGGTGGAAACCGACCGCGGCGAAACCAGCTTCATCCTCAAGGGCGAAGACGACATCCGCAGGCTCGCCGCAGCCGCCCTGCTCATCGCCGACAGCCACGGCATCCAGTTCCTGATCCGCGACAGCGGCGCCATGGATCGCGGCAGCCGCAGAATACTCGACCGTTTCCTGTGACAAAACTCTCAGAAGCTGCTTTAAAAATTCGCGAGGAGAGATGGATGCAAGGCGCCCGGCGCGCAGAAACCGGAATGTACAAGGTGTACATGAGGATTTCGAGCACCGCGCAACGCCGCAGATGCCCTCCGCAGCAATTTTTAAAACAGCTTCTCAGCAGCAGCGCTTGACGCCCTTCCACTTGCCCTCTTGCCACTGCCTGAAGAATTCCTCGCGCGACAGCGGCGGCTGATCCGGATGGTGCGCGGCGTGATGCGCCAGGTAGCGCTCGTAGGCATCGTCCCCGGATAGGCGGCGGATCGCCCGCCACAGTTTAGGAAGCAAGTTCATCAATCCCTCGCGTAGTCTTCCACCAGCCGGCTCGGGATATGCGGCGATTCTGCCACCGGCGGCACCGGCCGCCCGGCAAGAAAGCGTGCGCTTACACGCAGCATGTCGAGCACGATGATCCACAGCACGCTGACGAAGAACAGTGTCAGCCAGGCGTCCAGGTGCTGGTTGAAGATCAGCGTCGGGGCGACCGTGGCTTTCTCCGGTGGCAGGGTGCCGGCAGCCAGCTTGGCCGCCATGTCGTTGGCGGCCGCGAAGAAGCCGACGCGGACATCGTCGCTGAAGATCTTTTCCCAGGCCGCCGTGCTGGTGACGAGGACCAGCCAGGCCAGGGGCACGCCGGTAATCCAGGCACGGTTGAGCTTGCCCGACTTGATCAGGATGCCGGTGGCCACGCATAGCGCGATGGCCGCCAGCATCTGGTTGGCGATGCCGAACAGCGGCCACAAGAGGTTGACCCCGCCGTTGGGATCGATCACCCCGATATAGAGGAAATAGCCCCACGCCCCCACCACCAGCCCGCTGGTGAGGATGACCGAAGGCATCCAGGAAGTCTCACCCAGCCTGGGCCAGACGTTGCCCAGCATGTCCTGCAGCATGAAGCGACCGACCCGGGTGCCGGCATCCAGCGTGGTCAGGATGAAGATGGCCTCGAACATGATGGCGAAGTGGTACCACAGCGCCAGCAGGCCATTTCCGAATGCGCTGCCGAAGATGCTGGCCATCCCCACGGCCAGCGACGGCGCCCCGCCGGTGCGGGCGAACAGCGTGCTTTCTCCCATCTGCTGCGCCAATGCCTGCATCTGCTCCACCGTGACCGGAAAGCCCCAAGAACTGATCTTGGTTACCGCGTCCAGCGCCTCCTTGCCGACCACCCCGGCCGGGCTGTTGATGGCGAAATAGACGCCCGGCTCCAGCACCGTGGCGGCCACCAATGCCATGATGGCGACGAAGGATTCCAGCGCCATGCCACCGTAGCCGATCATTCTGATATCACGCTCGTTGGCCAGCAGCTTGGGCGTGGTACCGGAGGCGATCAGCGCATGGAAGCCGGAAATCGCGCCGCAGGCGATGGTGATGAAGACGAACGGGAACAACTTGCCGCCGAAAATCGGCCCGCTGCCGTCGACGAACTGCGTCAGCGCCGGCATCTTGACTTCTGGCTGCAGGATAACGATGGCAATGGCGAGCAGGATTACCGTGCCCAGTTTCATGAAGGTAGACAGGTAATCGCGCGGCGCCAGTAGCAGCCACACCGGCAGGATGGCGGCGGCAAAGCCATAGGCGATCACCGCCCACGCCAGCCACAGGCCCTCATGGTCAAACAGGCTGCGCAGGGCTTCGCTATGATCCACCCAGCCACCGGCCATCACCGCCAGCAGCAGCAGGACCACCCCCAGCGCCGAGCCTTCCAGCACGCGGCCTGGACGAAGGTTGCGCATGTAGAAGCCGACGATCATGGCAATGGGAATGGTCGCCGCCACCGTGGAAGTCGCCCACGGGCTGTGCTTCATGGCATTGACCACCACCAGCCCCAGCACCGCGATCAGGATGATCATGATCGCCAGCGTGCCGATCAGGGCAGCCGCCCCGCCGATCGGTCCCAGTTCGTCGCGCGCCATCTGGCCCAGACTCTTGCCATCGCGGCGCATCGAGAAAAACAGCGTCACCATATCCTGCACGCAGCCGCCCAGAACAGCCCCGATCAGGATCCACAAGGTGCCCGGCAGGTAGCCGAACTGCGCCGCCAGCGTCGGGCCGACCAGCGGCCCCGGCCCGGCGATGGCGGCAAAGTGGTGGCCGAACACGATCCACCTGTTGGTCGGCACAAAATCGCGCCCGTTGTCGAAGCGCTCGGCCGGCGTCGCGCGCGTTTCGTCCAGCACCAGCACCCGGGCGGCGATCCAGGCGGCGTAGAAACGGTAGGCAATGGCATACATGCACACCGCCGCCGTGATGAACCACAGCGCGTTGATGCTCTCGCCGCGGTTGAGGGCGATGCCACCGACCGCCGCCGCGCCCAGCACGGCGACACCGATCCAGAGACTGTTTTTCAAAAGATTGTTCATGGAAACCACAGGTTTTTTCAGGAATGGTTTCAAGTATAATTCATTCGCCATGGGCCGGTAGCTCAGCTGGGAGAGCGTCGCGTTCGCAATGCGAAGGTCGGGAGTTCGAT
>DAOMFG010000158.1:0-4210 GCA_035429685.1 Methylophilaceae bacterium
TTTCAACCAAGAATCGAATGCGCGCGAAACCATCGATGCGCTGATGGCGCTGCGCTACCCCAATTTTAAAGTCATCGCCATCAACGATGGCAGCAAGGACCGCACAGGGGAAATGCTGGATGCGCTGGCCGACGAATACCCACGCCTGCGCGTGATTCACAATATCAAGAACCAGGGCAAGGCAGTCGGGCTGAACACCGCAGCACTACTGACGCACGCCGAAATTCTTGTCGGCATCGACGGCGATGCACGCCTCGATCCCTGGTGTCTGCATTGGCTGGTGCGTCATTTTGATGTACCGGAAGTCGGCGCGGTCACGGGCAACCCACGGGTACGAACGCGCTCGACACTGCTAGGACGCATTCAGGTCGGTGAGTTCTCGTCCATCGTCGGCCTGATCAAACGGGCGCAGCGCTCAATCGGTCTGATTTTCACCGTTTCCGGCGTAATCGCCGCATTCCGCCGCAGCGCCCTGTTCGAAGCCGGCTTCTGGAGCCCGGACAAAATGACGGAAGACGTCGATATCAGCTGGAAGCTGCAACTGGCCGATTGGGAAGTGCGTTTTGAGCCTCGCGCCCTGTGCTGGATCCTGATGTCGGAGACGCTCAAGGGCTTGTGGAATCAGCGTTTGCGCTGGGCGACCGGCGGCGCGCAGGTCATTTTCGATTACTGGCTGGAAATCTGGCACCGGCCCCGCATGTGGCCAGTGTTCGTCGAATATTCGATGAGCATCGTCTGGGCATTCTGCATGGCCTTGCTGCTGCTCTACCGCATTGCCGACCTGGTGATTTACAAGGTTGACCTGCAGAGCGTGCCGGTACTCATGCTGGGCTGGACGGGCATTCTCATCGGCATGATCTGCATGGTGCAGATGCTGCTCAGCCTGTGGCTCGACCGCCCCTACGATCAAGGATTGCTGAAAAATTACTTCTGGATGATCTGGTATCCGATTATCTACTGGTTATTGAGCGCTGCTACCGCTGTAGCAGCATTGCCGGCAGCACTCACGCGCAAATCAGGAAAGAGGGCAACATGGATCAGTCCGGACCGCGGGTTGCAGCAGAACAACGACCTCTGATCATCGAGCGCCCCGATCTCGCGCACCCGGTGCGGAGGGTGCTTGCCTTCGTCCTGACACTGCTGGCCTGGACAGGTTTCGTCGCACTGTGGCTGCCGGCACTTGACGTGGCCGCAGCAGCCCTCGGCCTGCCCGACGTGCCTTGGGTTTTCACGGGCACACGCAACCTCATGGCGCTGGATGAACTCTTTGATGTATTTCCCCTGGCCATCGGACTGATGCTGCTGGTACTCGCCACCAACGGGCTGATCAGCCGGATCTATCGGCGTTTCAGAAAACCGGTGCATCACCGGTTTGTCGGCATGGAACAACTGGCTACAGGGATGGCGCTTGACCAGAACAAACTTGCAGCTTGGCAGGCCGCCCGTATCCTCCACGTCGAGCATGGGCCATTGGGGCGTGTCATCAATGCCAACGTTATCCGTTGAGGCTACGACGGCAAGCACCTTTCCGCACCTTTCCACACCTTGTCGGCATCAGCGCACCGGCCATCGACAAACCATCAAAATCACCTGATTTCGTGTTGTCCGGACGCCAGTTTTGTATACACTGTCAGCAACGGCCTTTTCTTTCATTCGCAGACATGCCTATCAGACCCATGGTGAACGCCTGCCTCTCCCTGCCGGCCGCGCAGCTGCAGGTAGCCGTCGTGCGCGCCTTTCCTTGCTTGTCGTGCCGCAGCATTCTCTCCTCATGAACAACATCTGGCTGCTGGCGTTATTCCTGTTCGCAAGCGAAACCGCGCTGATGTTTTTCCTTGATCACGTCAAGATCGTGGAACACGGCGGCACGCTGCACAACCTGCTCGATGGATTGCTGCTGGTTGCCATCATGCTGCCGATCTTCTACAAGCTGTCGCGCGGCAGAAGCACCCTGGAAGGGGAAAAACGGCGCCTGACGGAAAACGAGGAACGGTTGCGTCAACTCGGCGACAACCTGCCCGGCGGCTTTATTTACCAGATCATGCAGGAAGCTGACGGCAGCCCGCGTTTTATCTATCTCAGCGCCGGGGTGGTGCCGTTGACCGGCGTCACTATCGATGAGGCGATGAAGGACGCCAATGCCATACGCGGCCTGCTGGATCCGGCACAGGCGCCGCGCATCCTCGCGATCGAAGCCGCATGTGTACGCGATCTCAGCATTTTCGAAGCCGAATTGCGCATGCGGCGGCGCGATGGCGAATGGCGCTGGCTTCAATTCAGATCACGCCCGCGCCGCCTCGACCAGGGAAAGATTATCTGGGATGGCGTCGCTTTCGACATCACCGAACGCAAACTGGTGGAGGACAAGCTGCACCTTGCCGCCCGCGTTTTCAGCGAGGCGCATGAAGGCATCATCATCACCGACACTGCCGGCGTGATCGTCGACGTCAACCCGACGTTTTGCAACATCACCGGCTACAGCCGTGACGAAGTCATCGGAAAAAATCCCAACCTGCTCAATTCGGGCAAGCAGACTGCCGAATTTTTCGCCAGCCTGTGGGACGCGCTGAACCGTGGCGGCTACTGGCAAGGCGAACTATGGAACCGCAAGAAGAACGGGGAATTGTTTGCCGAACGGCTCACCATTTCCGTATTGCGCGACGAGCAAGGCGCCGTCGTACATTACCTCGGACTGTTTTCCGACATCACGCAGACCAAGCAGCAGCAGCAGACGCTGGAACTGATGGCGCACTACGACGTACTGACCCGGCTACCCAACCGGGTGTTGTTCGCCGACCGCTTCGCCCAGGCAATCGCCCACGGCCGGCGGGAAGAGACCTTGCTGGCCGTATGCTACCTCGATCTCGACGGCTTCAAGCATATCAATGACACGCTGGGCCACGAAGCGGGTGACCGCCTTCTGGTCGAGGTGGCGAACCGCATCAAGGCTACCCTGCGGCAGGAAGACACGGTTTCGCGCCTGGGCGGGGACGAGTTCGCCCTGTTGCTGGGGGACATCGGCACCCTAGACCAGGGCGAGCAGGCGCTGGCACGCATCATCCAGGCGGTAGCGCAACCCCACCTGCTGGATGGGCAGGAGGTTTCCATTTCCGCCAGCATCGGCGTCACCATTTTCCCGCTGGACGATGCCGACCCGGACACCCTGCTACGCCACGCCGACCAGGCCATGTATCAAGCCAAACTCGACGGGCGCAACCGTTACCACCTGTTCGACAGTTCGCACGACAGGCAGGCTAAAACCCGCCAGCACCTGCTGGACGAGATTAGGCAGGCCTTCGCTCGCAACGAGTTCTGCCTGTATTACCAGCCCATGGTCAACATGAAAACGGGCGCCGTTCTGGGCGTCGAGGCTCTGCTACGCTGGCAACACCCTGAACGCGGCGTCATTCTGCCAGGGCAATTCCTGCCGCTGCTCGAAGGCTCGGCCATGGAGATCACCTTCGGCAACTGGGTGATCGAGCAGGCATTGCGCCAGCTGGGATACTGGAACTCCCGGGGGCTGAAGCTGGAAGTCAGCGTCAACATTTCGCCCAATCACCTGCAATGGAGCGGCTTTCTCGCCCAGATCGAGGCAGCGCTGGCACAGCACCCGGGCATCGCTTCCAGCCAGCTGGAGCTCGAAGTTCTGGAAAGCAGCGTACCTGGCGATTTGGCTGCTGCCAGCGAAGTCATCAGAAACTGTCGCAACGCGCTCGGCGTCAGCGTGGCGCTGGATGATTTCGGCACCGGTTATTCGTCGCTGACCCAGTTGCGGCGGCTGCCTACCAATACCATCAAGATCGACCAGAGCTTCATCTCCGACATGATTGACGATCCCAACGACTTCGCCATCGTCGGCGGGGTGATCGGCCTCGCCGGCGCTTTCCGGCGCGATGTCGTCGCAGAAGGAGTGGAGTCTATGGAGCACGGCCTCATCCTGCTGACCATGGGCTGCGTTTACGGCCAGGGCAACGGCATTGCCCGCCCCATGCCGGCCGACGGGCTGATGAGTTGGGTCCAGAGCTACCAGCCGTACCCGGAGTGGAAAAATTATGCCGTCAATCGGCTCGACCGCGGTGCCGAACAACTACTGCTGGCGAAGATAGAGTCAGATCAGTGGCTGCGACGATTGGAAGAATGCCTGCAATCGACTCCCGGCTCGCCGGCGCAGTGGCCCATCATGGATCAATGGAAATGACATTGGGGGCGC
>DAOMFG010000159.1:0-4170 GCA_035429685.1 Methylophilaceae bacterium
CCCGCCTCATGGTTAATCTGCACGGAGCAACCCAAAAACAGTTGGCTGGCGGCGACGATGGCAAGCTGCCCGGGCCAGGCGAGCTTGAAGGAAAAACCGCCAGCCCGGGTCGGTCCGGAGCCGGCGCAAGCGGCCTGGAAGCCTTGGGTCCAGTCGATGAAGTCGCCATTGTGGCGCTTCCCGATGCCGCCACCCTGCCCGACCTGGATCTCGTCGTTGACGCCACCCGGCGCCTAATCGCCCACGCGGAAAAGTACCGCTACCGCACCGCGGTGGTAGATAGCCCACCGCAATGCTCAATCAGCGAAGTCCGCACGTTCCGCAGCAAATTCGACAGTTCGTATGCTGCCATGTATTACCCGTGGATCGAAATTCTCGATCCGCTCGCGCCAGCGGTGTCTGGCACCTCGCCTGACAGTCTGCTGCTGCCGCCGTCCGGCTTTGTCTGCGGCATTTATTCCCGCAGCGATATCGAACGTGGCGTGCACAAGGCCCCGGCCAACGAGATCGTGCGCGGCCTGACCAGATTCGAGGTCGACATCAACAAGGCGCACCAGGAGGTATTGAATTCCGAAGGAGTGAACTGCCTGCGCTTTTTCGAAGGGCGGGGCAATCGGGTGTGGGGTGCACGCACCATGAGTTCGGATCCGGAATGGAAATACGTCAACGTACGGCGCCTGTTCATCCATCTGGAGCACTCCCTGGACAAGGCGACGCAGTGGGTGGTGTTCGAGCCCAACAACGAGCGGCTGTGGGCCAATGTCCGCCGCATGATGGAAGACTTTCTGCTGGCCCGATGGCAGGATGGCGCGCTACTGGGACAAAAGCCGGAACAGGCTTTCTTCGTGCGCTGCGACCGCAGCACGATGACGCAGAACGACCTGAACAACGGCCGCATGGTCTGCCTGATAGGCGTAGCGCCAACGCGTCCGGCCGAATTCGTCATTTTCCGTATCGGCCAGTGGACCGCCGACACCAAGACATAAAAACCATGGAGGAATGATCATGGCGATAGCTCGCGGCAACCCATACGGCGCCTTCAATTTTCAGGTATCTCTGGACGCCCGCGTCATCGGCGGCTTTTCAGACGTCAGCGGGATCGGGGCGGCAACCAGCTACAGCGAATATCGCGAAGGCACCATCCCTCGCGACACGTCGCGCAAAACCGCCGCCACGCAGAAGTACGCAGATGTCGTCCTGAAACGCGGCCTGGTAGATTCGGCCTCCCTGAGTCAATGGCTGGAACAAGGGCTGAAAAGCGGCGATAGCCGCCGCAACCTCACCATCACCCTGCTGGATGAGGCCGGGCAGCCGGTAGCCAAATTCCACCTGTGCAACGCGCAGCCGCAAAAATGGGTCGGCCCGACGCTGGCAGCCAAGGGCGGTGACGTGGCCATGGAAGAACTACACCTGACACATGAAGGCCTCTCTTGTGAGGAAACCGACAGCCACCCTCGCCAGACACCAGGCCGGCCTCCCCGGAAGCCTTGACAACCCCGGTATAATCAATGCCCATGACCACCTTGACTTCCATTCTCGTCGCCAGCTTTCTGGGCGGCATTCTTAGCGTTTGCGCAGCCGGCCTTGTGGCATTCAAGGCACGCGTCCACTGGATACCCGTACTGGTAAGCTACGCCATCGGCGCCCTGCTGGGCGCGGCGTTCCTGGAAATCATCCCGGAAGCTTTCGAAACCGCGAAAAGTGCGCAAAGCATGGCAGCCACCCTTTTATTTGGCATCCTGCTGTTCTTCGTACTGGAAAAGCTGGTGCTGTGGCGCCATTGCCACGTCGAGGAGTGCGAGGCCCATGCGCCCGACCATGACCATGGTCACCACCATGCGCATGACCACGGACGCAGCGGGTTGATGATCACGGTGGGCGACACCTTCCACAACTTCGTCGACGGCATCCTGATCGCTGCCGCGTTTCTGGCCGATTTCAACCTTGGCGTGGTGACCGCGCTGGCCATCATCGCCCACGAGATTCCACAGGAGGTGGGCGATTTCCTCATCCTGCTGCATTCGGGCTACAGCAAGCGCCAGGCCCTACTGCTCAACCTGCTTTCCAGCGTGGCGACCCTGGTGGGCGGGGTTCTGGCCTATTACGCGCTAGGAACCATGCAGAACGTGGTGCCTTATGTGCTGGGGCTGGCGGCTTCCAGCATGATCTACGTAGCGGTGGCCGACCTAATCCCCGGCCTGCACAAGCGGCCGCAACTGCGTGACACGGCGCAGCAGGTGACATTAATCGCCCTCGGCGTCGGCTCCATCTGGCTGACCAGGCTGCTGCTCGGTGACCTTGCGTAGCTGGTTGCGACGTCGCTGCGGCGTCCCCGCCAGCCACAGCAGCAAGGCACACGGCAGCAAGCCGTAGCATACAAAAGTGAGAACACCGGCAACAATGGACGGCTCGGTGAGCGCCATCATCAGCGTGACATAGAGCCAAGCAATCGCAACGATATACATGAGTTCAGACTAACATGGCAAAACAACTCCCCCAAGTCGGTTTCGTTTCCCTCGGCTGCCCCAAGGCCTCCTCCGATGCCGAGCGCATCCTGACCCAGCTGCGCGCGGAAGGCTACGAGATTTCCGGCAGCTATCAGGATGCCGACCTCGTCGTCGTCAACACCTGCGGCTTCATCGATTCGGCAGTGGAAGAATCGCTGGACGCCATCGGCGAGGCGCTGGCGGAGAACGGCAAGGTCATCGTCACCGGCTGTCTGGGCGCCAAGGGCAGCGTGGTCAGGGATGCCCACCCCAGCGTGCTGGCGGTCACCGGCCCGCATGCGCTGGATGAAGTCATGGAGGCGGTGCATGCCCACCTCCCCAGGCCGCACGACCCTTATACCGACCTGGTGCCGCCACAGGGCATCCGCCTGACGCCGCGCCACTACGCCTACCTGAAAATTTCCGAAGGCTGCAACCACCGCTGCACCTTCTGTATCATTCCCAGCCTGCGCGGCGACTTGGTGAGCCGGCCAGTGGGCGAGGTCATGCACGAGGCGGAAACGCTGGTGAAGTCCGGCGTGAAGGAACTGCTGGTAATTTCGCAGGACACCAGCGCCTACGGCGTCGACGTCAAATACCGCACCGGGTTCTGGGACGGGCGACCGATCAGGACGCGGATGACCGAACTGGCCCGGGCCTTGGGAGAACTCGACGTCTGGGTGCGGCTGCATTACGTCTATCCCTACCCGCACGTGGACGAAGTGCTCCCGCTGATGGCCGACGGCTTGGTACTGCCCTACCTCGACGTGCCGTTCCAGCACGCCAGCCCGCACATCCTCAAGGCCATGAAGCGGCCTGCCAGCAGCGAGAACAACCTGAACAGAATCCGCGCCTGGCGCGAAATCTGCCCGGAACTCACCCTGCGTAGCACTTTCATCACCGGCTTCCCCGGCGAGACTGAGTCCGACTTCCAACAGTTGCTTGATTTCCTGCAGGAAGCGCAACTCGACCGTGTCGGCGCCTTCACCTATTCGCCGGTGGAAGGCGCCTCCGCCAACGCGCTGCCTGACCAGGTGCCGGAAGAAGTGAAGCAGGAGCGGCTGGCGCGTTTCATGGAAGTACAGGCGCGCATCAGCGCCGACAAGCTACAGCAGAAAATCGGCCAGACCATGCTGGTGTTGGTGGACGAAGCGGACGACGAAAACGCGGTCGGCCGCAGCATGGCGGATGCGCCGGAAATCGACGGTATAGTCTACCTGGAAGGCGGGGCGGGGTTGTTGCCCGGCGACTTAGTGGAAGTGGAAATCACCGGCGCCGACGAGCACGATCTTTACGCCGGGCCGGCGTGAACCGAATCAGCCTGTACCGGCTTTTCACAATCGGCGCGCCCCTCCAGGAAGTCCAGCGTATACGGGCAGCGGCTGGGGCGGCGCGCCGCCGCCTTGCGCTTCTTGCCACGGCAATGCGTATCGACATAGGGCGTCTGGCTGATGCGCTCGTAGCCGGAGCGCTCGAGTTTTTCTGCGGTGGTTTCGAACAGGCTCAACGGGTTGTCGATGTTCTGCAGAATGATGGATTTGCGGGTTACCTTGAGCACGCTGTACATCACCAGCCTGCTGGCATTGCGCTTGCCGTAAATCTCTCCTGCACTGATTTCCATCCTCTTCCCCCGAGGCCGAATTCCTGTGCCCGAGTTTACATGGGGTTTTCCGGCCCGTCAGCA
>DAOMFG010000160.1:0-4137 GCA_035429685.1 Methylophilaceae bacterium
GGCAACCTCCCACAGGACATCAACGTGACCTACTACCAACAGCGCGCCTCCGCCGGTCTGATCGTCACCGAGGCGACGCCGATCTCCGCCATGGCCCACGGCTATCCTGCTCTGCCGGGTATCTACAGCTCCGAGCAGGTGGCCGGCTGGAAGAAAGTGGTCGATGCGGTGCATGCCAGAGGCGGCAAGATCTTCATGCAGCTGTGGCATGTCGGCCGCATTTCGCACCCCTCGCTGCTGCCGGATAACGCGCTGCCGGTAGCGCCTTCCGCCATCAAGCCGGCAGGGCAGGCCTTTACCTACGCCGGTCTGCAGGACTACGTCACGCCGCGCGCGCTAGCAACGGATGAAATCCCGACGCTGCTCGACAAGTACCGCACGGCGGCGCAAAACGCGCTGCAAGCCGGCTTCGACGGCGTCGAGGTGCATGCCGCCAACGGCTACCTGATCGACCAGTTTCTGCGCGACGGCACCAACCAGCGCACCGACCAGTATGGCGGGTCGATCGCGAACCGGACGCGCCTGCTGCAGGAAGTGGTGGCGACGGTGAGTAAGGTGTGGGGCTCTGATCGCGTCGGCGTGAGGCTGTCGCCGATCAACCCGTTCAACGATATTTGCGACTCCTATCCGCAGGCGCTGTTCAACCACGTCGCGGAAGCGCTCAACCCGTTCAACCTCGCCTACCTGCACGTGGTCGAGATCGGCATGGGCGGCGACACGCCGCAGCCGTTCGATTTCGCCGAACTGCGCCGGGCATACCACGGCAACTATATGGCCAATGGCGCTTACGACAAGGCGCGCGGCAACGCTGCCATCGCCTCCGGGCATGCCGACTGCGTGGCCTATGGCGTGCCGTTCATCGCCAACCCTGATCTGGTGGAACGCTTTGCCAAGGATGCCCCGCTCAATATTGCCGACCAGAACACCTTTTACGGTGGCGGCGAGCAGGGCTATACGGACTACCCGGCGCTGGCCTGAGTGCCATGAGCGGCCCCGTCTCCTACCAACTTGCCATCATGCTCGATCAACCAGCCAGATTGACGGTCGGCCGGCTGGGCGTGTTCGATTTTCCGGCAGGCCGCTATGTCTATACCGGCAGTGCCAGGCGCAGCCTGGAGGCGCGCATTGCGCGCCACTTGCTGGAGCGGGATGCCGCCCAGGTCGTGCGTGTCGAGTCCGATCACGATGGAATTCTCGCCGACGTCGACATCCCAAAAGACTTGGAGAGATTCACCATAAACTTTCAGGAGCAACCATGAAAAAACCCGCTATCACCCAAGTGCCGATCCAGGATGTCATTGCCAACCGCTGGAGCGGCCGTGCCTACGACCCAGCCAAACCGGTCAGCTGCGATCAGGTGATTGCCCTGCTGGAAGCGGCGCGCTGGGCGCCCTCTTGCTATGGAGACCAGCCTTGGCGTTTCGTGGTGTGGAACAAGGGCGAGGATGCCGCTGCCTGGCAGGCGGCGTTCGAGACGCTTGTCCCGGGCAATCAGGCATGGGTGAAGGATGCGCCCTTGCTGCTGCTGGTGTGCGCCGACAGTCTGTTCAACCACAATGGCCAACCCAATCGCTGGGCGCAGTACGATACCGGCGCGGCGGCGGAGAACCTGTGTCTGCAAGCCGAGACGCTGGGCCTGATGGCGCACCAGATGGGGGGCTTCGACCCCGACAGGGCGCGCGCCCTGGTTGGTGTGCCAGAACAGTACAGCCTGATGGCTATGGTATCGGTAGGCTACCCGGCTGATCCGGCAACACTCGGCGCGGAAGTTCTGGCGCGTGAAACCTCGCCGCGCAAACGCCGCGAACTGGGGGAACTGTTCTTCGAGGCTGTCTGGAACAAGCCGGTAGCCTAATCCCCTGGCCACTGCTAAGGGGTGGGAGGGACGACCGGGGCAGGCTCTGCGTTAGCGGCGCCTGCCTTGTTGTTGATGTGCAATTCCTCCTGTATCAGGCGCACGTCGGCGACGAAATATTCGGTATCGCCGAAACAGGAGGTGGGCACGCCCAGATGCTGCTCGTAAGTGAGCGACACTTTCTTGCCCAGCGTCTGGTTGATTTTAGCTGCCACCGCATCGTCACGTATGGTGAACCGGAATTTTTCGGTCAAGGTGCCGGGCATGGTGACCATGGCCAGTTCGCCTTCCCAAGTCTTGCACAGCCAGCCTTTCTTGGAGAATTGCTGCACGTAGCCGGCGCGTTCGCCGGAAGAATACGACCAGTTCAAGACCAGCCAGGTATAGAGCGTAAACAGGACGAGAGGCGCAATTGCCAGCGGGATCAGCCAGCGCGCCCAGCGCCGCTGTTTGGTTGGTTCCATGATGATGTTCTCCGAGTTGGGGCGGCTATTTTACCCGAATGGTTTAAGCGCCGCTTCTGCTAAAATGCCGGCTCAACCAACGCAAAGGACTATACCATGGCCGTCATCGAACTCACCAAAGCCAATTTCAAGCAGACCATCGAGAACAATGCGCTTGTCATCGTTGATTTCTGGGCGCCGTGGTGCGATCCCTGCCTGACCTTTACCGATACCTTCAGGCAGGTTGCGGACCATCACCCGGATATCGTGTTCGGCATGGTGAACACCGAAACCGACAACGAAATCGCCGAATATTTTAACGTGGAACAAATTCCCGGCATCCTGGTGGTGCGCGAACAGGCCGGTCTGCTGGCACAGGTCGGTGAACTTGGCGCGCCGGCGCTGGAAGAAATCATCAAATGGGCGCGTGACTACGACATGAGCACCGTGCACGAGTACTACGCTGGCCAGCAGAAACAGGCGTAAGTGCTATCAGCCCGGATGTTTCATAAATTGCCGCGTGTCCTCGCTGGTCTTTTGTTTCGTATGGAAATTCTGTTCTGTCGGGCGTGCGAATAACTACGCCGCTCTTTCACAAAATCCCCTTGCAAAACAAATTCCTGCGCGATCATCACGCGAATTTACGAAACATCCGGGCTAGCCGGTAAAGCTGCCGGTGCTGACCAGCTTGAACAGAAAGAAGGCGCCGACTCCCATCATTGCGAACAGCATCAGGTTGGCGACCTTTTCCTGCGTATCCTTGAAGTTGTTCGCATACCATTTATCCACGATCAGGTAGGTGATCGCAAGCAGTGGAATGGCGGCTATCGCAGTGAAAGACCAGGTTTCGAAGACATGGCCGACGGCTTGGCTGAGCCAGCCATCGGGTCTGAAAAGATGGACGGAAATGCCGACTATGCCGAGCAACAGCAGGATCAACTGGCCAAGTGCAACCAGCAGGGATGTCAGGGAATCCGGACTGCGATTGTTCATGATGAGGCCTCCATAGAAGTGGGAACATGGTCAATCTTAACCCTCAGGCAGGTATTTTGTCGGGTCCACCGGTTTGCCCTGCTTGCGGATCTCGAAATGCAGTTTGACGCGGTCGGTGTCGGTGCTGCCCATTTCGGCGATTTTCTGGCCCTTGGCGACCTCCTGGCCTTCCTTCACCAGAATCTGGCTGTTATGTGCGTAGGCCGACAGGTAAGTCTTGTTATGCTTGATGATGACCAGTTTGCCATAGCCGCGCAAGCCTGAACCGCTGTATACCACTTTTCCGCCAGCAGCAGCGTACACTGGCTGGCCTTGCGTGCCGGCGATGTCCACGCCCTTTGCGCTGGCCGCGTCGTTGAACCCGGCCAGGACTTTTCCCTTGGCCGGCCACGCCCAGTTGGCCACTTCACCCTCTTCAATCACAGGGCTGACTGTTTCAGCTGGCGTCTCGGGCTTGGTCGCTTCCGGTTTTACCGGTTCGGCCGGTTTCTCGCTGGCAGCGACCGTGGCGGCCGGCTTGGGAGGGGCGGCCGCCATCGCTTTTTCGCTGTAGGGTTCTTTGAGCGCCTTGGGCTCGGTGAGGAGTGGCGGCTCGCCCGGTGGCTTGTTTGTAGTCGTCTGGTCGGTCGCGGGGGTGGCAGCGGCGCTGAAATCCGCGGGTGCGGTCGGGGTGTGGGGCAACCACGATTTCGGCTTGTGCCGTGATGTCGCGAGCGAAGTTCGACTCCGCTTTCCGCACGAAACCCTCGACTACCTCGCGACAATGCGCCCTCGACTGGAGATCGAGGGTTGCCACTTCTCCCACGTCGAACCGTGGCTCGACGCCGAGAAACTTGAGGACCTATG
>DAOMFG010000161.1:0-4060 GCA_035429685.1 Methylophilaceae bacterium
GCATCTTGAGTTTGGCTAGTTTCTCTTTAAGACTCTTGACCCGGTCGCGGATCATGCGGCGATCGAGCTCGATCTGCGTTTCGCCGGGGCCGCCGCGCATGCCGATGCCGCCTTTCTGCCGCTCCAGGTGGGTCCAGCCGCGCACCAGTCGGGTGGAGAGGTGTTCGAGCTGTGCCAGTTCGACTTGCAGCTTACCCTCGAAGCTCTGCGCACGCTGCGCGAAAATATCCAGGATCAGGCCGGTGCGATCGACCACCCGGCATTCCAGCTTGCGTTCCAGGTTACGCTGCTGCGAAGGCGTGAGGTCATGATTAAATACCACGATGCTGGAATCCGTGGCCTGCCGGGCGGCGGCCACCTGCTCCACCTTGCCGCTGCCGACGAAATAGGTGGCGTCTGGTTTGGGGCGGCGCCCCTCCACACTATCCCGAACATCCAGCCCGGCGGTAGCCGCCAACTGGCGCAACTCTTCCAAGCCTTCCGCATAATCGGCTTCGCCAAAATCGAGGCTGACCAATACAGCGGCATCACCACCTCCCGGCCGGTCGAACATCTCTACTGCCAAATGCTATTCGTCCGTATCCGTAGGCTGGCTGGGAGGGAGACTGACGGCGCGACCCGGCACAATGGTCGAAATAGCGTGCTTGTAGACCATCTGGGTCACGGTATTCTTCAGCAGGACGACATACTGGTCGAAGGAGTCGACTTGCCCCTGCAGCTTGATGCCATTGACCAGGTAGATGGAAACGGGGACGTGCTCTTTGCGCAATGCATTGAGGAACGGGTCTTGTAAGGTTTGCCCTTTGGTGCTCATGAAACTCTCCTTATGAATGGAGCTTTAAGTGGTAAGCCACTGTACGTGAATTTTCGATTGCTGGCTACATCAGCCAGTGCGATTCGTGTTATCGTAAAATGCGGATAGTTTTCTTAAACACAAGATGCCCTCATGCAATTAACTTTATGCAATTAACTTTCCTCGGCGCCGCCGGCGAAGTCACCGGCTCCTGCACCCTGGTGGAAACCGGGGCGACACGCTTTCTGGTCGACTGCGGCATGTTCCAGGGCGGACATGAAGCCGACCTGAAAAACCAGCGCTTTCCATTATTCGACCCTGCGTCCATCGATTTCATTCTGCTGACGCACGCCCACATCGACCATTCCGGCATGCTGCCACGCCTCGCGGCGCGAGGATTTTCCGGGCCGATCTACGCCACGCTGGCCACCATTGAACTGCTGGACGTCATGCTGCGCGACAGCGCGCATATTCAGGCCAAGGAAGCAGAATGGGAAGAACGTCATCCGCATCGCAACGGTCATGACGAGCCCAGCCCACCGCTCTATTCCCTGCTCGACGTGGAAAAAGCGCTGGCGCTGCTGCAACCGGTGGAGTACGCCTCCCAATTTGGACCACGGGCCGGCGTCGTTTGCTGCTTTCTGGATGCCGGCCATATCCTGGGCTCGGCCATCATCGAGGTCTGGTTAGGGGAAGATGGCGACCGCAGGAAAATCGTCTTCTCCGGCGACATCGGCCAGCCCGGCCGCCCCATCCTGCGCAGCCCGACACCAGTGGACAGCGCCGACATCCTGCTGGTGGAATCGACCTACGGCAATCGCCTGCACAAGAACCTGGACGATACGCTGGACGAATTCGTCCGCGCCATCGAGCGCACCTTGCTGGAAAAGCACGGCAACGTCATCATGCCGGCCTTCACCGTCGGCCGCACCCAGGAAATCCTGTATTTGTTGATTGACCTCACCCGTCAGCGCCGCCTGCACAACCTGAAAATCTATGTCGATTCGCCGCTGGCACTGGCGGCCACCGAAATTACCATGCATCACATCGAACTGTTCAACCAGGAAGCCCGGAAACTGTTGACCTGGGGGGAAGAACGACGCAAGGAACTTCCGGATATCCGCTTCACCCAGACCGTGGAGGAATCCATGGCGCTCAACGACATCAAGTCTGGCGCCATCATCATCTCCGCCAGCGGCATGTGCGATGCGGGACGCATCAAGCACCATTTGCGCTACAACCTCAATCGCCCCCAAAGCAGCATCATCTTCACCGGCTTTCAGGCTGAAGGCACGCTGGGGAGGCGTCTGGTAGACGGGGCAAAACTGGCCAGGATTTTCGGCGAGGAAATCGTCGTGCGTGCCGATATTTACACCATCGGCGGCCTGTCCGCCCATGCCGACCAGGCTGGGCTGCTGGAATGGCTGGGGTACTTCAAACACACCCCAAGACAAACCTTCGTCGTCCACGGCGAATCCGCCACCGCCGAACAGTTCGCCGGGCTGATCAGATCCAGGCTAGGCTGGAACGCCCGCACACCCGAGATGGGTGAGAAAACGACCATTTGAATTTAGGCAGCCTCCCGGAAAGCGGACCATGGTCAACCCGCCACGCGCGTCACAGACGCGACGCGATAACCCCGCCACAGCATGCTAAAATGCGCACATTCATGATTCTCGATACAAAACAATGAGCAAGACGATACAAGCCGTCCGCGGCATGAACGACATCCTGCCGGCCGACGCTGCACTGTGGGAGTTTTTCGAGGACACCATTCGCGACTGGCTGCGTGCATACGGCTATACGCAAATCCGCACCCCTATCGTCGAATCCACCGATCTGTTCGTCCGCTCCATCGGCGAAGTGACCGATATCGTCGAGAAGGAAATGTACAGCTTCGAGGACCAGCTCAATGGCGAACACCTGACGCTGCGGCCGGAAGGCACGGCGTCTTGCGTACGCGCCGTAATCCAGCATAACCTGCTCTACAACGCCCCGCAGCGCCTGTGGTACAGCGGCCCGATGTTCCGCCACGAGCGGCCGCAGAAGGGTCGCTACCGCCAGTTCCACCAGGTAGGCGTGGAATCGCTGGGCTACGACGGGCCGGACATGGATGCCGAGCACATCGTCATGACGGCGCGCCTGTGGAAGCTGCTGGGCTTGCAGGACGTGGCGCTGGAGATCAACACGCTGGGATCTGCCGAAGCCCGCGCCCGCTACCGCGAGCGGTTAATTGCCTATTTCGAGCAACACACCGAACTGCTGGACGAGGACGCCAAGCGCCGCTTGTACAGCAACCCGCTGCGCATTCTCGACACCAAGAACCCGGCCATGCAGCCCGTGGTGGAAGCCGCGCCCAGCCTGGCGGACGATCTGGACGATGCCTCGCTCCGGCATTTCGAGGCCTTGCAGGCCATGCTGAAAGTCGCCGGAGTCGAATACCGCATCAATACGCGGCTAGTCCGCGGCCTGGACTATTACAACGCCACCGTGTTCGAGTGGGTAACCACACGCCTCGGCGCGCAGGGCACGGTATGCGCCGGCGGCCGCTACGACAGCCTGGTCGAACAGGTCGGCGGCAAACCGGCACCGGCCTGCGGCTACGCCATGGGGGTGGAGCGCCTGCTGGCACTGATGCAGGAGCAAGGTTTCGTGCCGCCGGCCAATGCGCCGGATGCCTATGTCGTCCATGCCGGCGAAGCCGCATCCAGGTGGGCGCCACAGGTAGCTGAACAATTGCGCAATGAAGGCTTGGCCGCAGTACTGCACTGCGGCGGCGGCAGCTTCAAATCACAGATGAAGAAGGCTGACGCCAGCGGAGCGCGCTTTGCCGTCATCATCGGCGATGACGAAGCAGCAGCACAGATGGTGAGCTTGAAGCCGTTGCGACAGGCCGGCGAGCAAGCCCGCGTCGACCTGACGCAACTCGTGGATCTTCTCGACTGATGAACGCATTGCTGCAGATCGAAGGCCTGACCGTTGCGCCGGCAACCCAACCACAACGCCTGCTGGTCAGCAACGTCTCGCTCACCCTGCAAGCCGGCAACACCACCTGCATCGTCGGCGAGTCCGGTAGCGGCAAGAGCCTGACCGCACTTTCGGTCATGGGGCTGCTGCCGCCCGCGTTGCAGCGCCGATCCGGGCGCGTACTGTTCCAGGGCAACGACCTGGCCGGCTATTCCAATACCAGAATGCAGGACGTGCGCGGCAAGCGCATCGGCATGATCTTTCAGGAACCGATGACCTCGCTCAATCCTGTGCTGACCG
>DAOMFG010000162.1:0-4032 GCA_035429685.1 Methylophilaceae bacterium
CCAGCAGCGGTGCCAGCAGGGCCGGCAGTTCCTTGTCGGTGCTATGTTCGTTGAGGGTCAGCAGCGTCAGTTCGCGCACCGGCCTGGCGGTCCTGATCGCGCCGAGGAAGCGCCTCGCGGTCTTTTCGTTCTCGACGACAAAAGTATCCAGCCGCTGTGCGATGGCCACTGCGTCGGGCGGCAGCGCCTTGCCGATGGCGTCGTCGCCCAGCGTGACGGGAATGAGATAGAGGGTGCCGTGGCTCAATACTTCACCTGTACGCGATAAGTGAGCGTCGCCTGTCCTTCCGCCGGGACGCTGATCTTCCACATCGCCGTGTTGCTGGTGGCCTTTTCGTGCGGGTGGCTTTCCTTCAGCATCTTCCAGTCGGCCGGGATCGGCTCCTGCACCGTCACCGTCACCGCCTCCTTCCTGGCGTTCTTCAGCACGATCTCGTAGGCGCTTTCGAACAGCGCGTTGCCCTTGGCCGGGTTCGGCAGACGCTTGAAATCGGTCTGCTTCTTGTCCGCCGTCACGTCGAACGAATCGCCCAGTTTCAACCGGACTTTCTCGTTCTTCGGCGTGTGGTCGATATGGTCTTCGCCGACAAACTGGGCATTGCCGGCGCCGTCCTTCTTGTAGACGCGGATGATCCCCTTGGGCAGGGGCATGCCGAGGTGCGCGCTTTCCTTGTTGTCGAACTCGACGAACACGCCGACCTTCATCTTCTGGCCGAGGTCGCCGTAGCTGGATTGATAGTAATAGTCGGCGCCGCGCAGCAGCAGTTCCTTGCGCACCGGCACGCTCGCGGCCGAGAGCAGCGCCACCTGCTTGGTCTGGTTCTCGGCGATGGTGGTGGGGCGGTCCAGCGTATAGAGGTGGTATTCCAGTAGCGATTCCTCGGCCATGCGCGGGGCTTCGGATGCCACGGCCATATCCATTTTCGCCATTGGCCGTGCCAGATGCATTTCGTCGCGCACCCGGTTCACGTCGCCCGCCACCAGTTGCAGTCTGGCGTTGCGGTAGGCTGCGCCGCTGGTGTTGGTCAGCGTCACCCAGCCGGAGAGATCGAGCTTGTCGTCCGCCGCGTTCAGTTCGGCCACGTAATCGGCTTTCCAGCCCAGGCCGCCGGTGAGGTAGGAAAGTTCGACGTCCTGCTGCGCCGCGCCGCCGTTGGCGAGCGACATCACCAGCGTCGGCCGGTCGCGCAGGTTGGGCGGCACGTCGGGGTAAACGATGCGGCCCGGCAGCCCAGTCTCGATGCGGTCGCCGATTTTCAGCACCACGCCGTTGCTGGCCGCCAGCACCTGCGCCTGCTCGGTGGTTTCGATGCCGGTGGCGGGGTTGGTGCGGATGACGTTGACGCTTTTGCCGACGTATTTTTCCAATAATTTTTGTGGGGTCAGCAGATCGAAATCGAAATTCTGCTCGATCACGGACAGCTTGCCGGGGCTGGTGAGGCTGCGCAACAAGGCGGTTTCCGGCCGCATCTGCGCGCTCACGTCGCGGTAGGCCAGCGCGGTCTGGCCGCTGCCGAGGGCGATCTTGCGCTGGTCCTTCACCAGCGCCAGGTTCTCGTTGTAGATGGTGACGGCGACGCCTTGCTGGTCGGTCAGTGTACTGCGTTGTTCCTCGGCGGCAAACGCCGGCAGGCAGAGCGTGGCAACGAGCGTGGCGATCAGGGTGGGGCGCATGAAGGTCTCCTGTGAGGGTTGGCCTGTCATCCAACGGCCGGATTCATGTTGCGTTGACCGGCTTCGCCGTGCGGCGCTTGGGCTTCCCGGCGGCGGGCAGCAGGCTGGTGAGTTTCTGGTACAGCCCGAAGAGGAAGGCCACGCGTGCCGCATCTTCCCGACCGCCCTTGTAGCCGTAGGCGGCGTCCACCGCCTTGTCCAGCGTTTGGTGCGCCTTGAGCAGGTCGGGCGGCATGGTCAGCGGGTCGTAGAGATCGGCCAGCGAGGCGTTAGGGTGCGCGGCGCGTGCGTCCAGCACGCCCTGCGCGGCGGCTTCGATGGCCGCCTTTTGCTTGGCGTCGGGTTCGGGCCAGGGGTAGTTGTTGTAGACGATGCTTATGGAATAGCGAAAGTCACTTTTCAGACGGCCGCACACGGAACGCACCCAGGCGTTGTGCATGGTGGAAGTCAGCACGCCGAAGTGGAACAGGGTGGCATCAGGCAGGATTCTGACCAGATTGCTTGATAGCGTTTCGGGCTGCTCATAGCCAATCGGGATGAACGCGCGGCGCTCGGATGAAACCTCGGGCAAAACCAAGTATGGGGTAAAGGGTATGTTCTCCACGTGGAAGCGCGTAGGAGTTTGTGCAAGTTTTCTGGTCGATTCAGGAGGCGCCTTCTCTGCCTTTTTGCCTTTGGTATTTACTCCCTCGCCAAGCCGAAATCGGCGAACCATATCCACCCGTTTCATGGCTTCCGGCATGGCGCGCAATTGGTGCGGCGGGCAGTCGCCCAGCCACAGGCACCATCGCTCGTAGCCATTGATGAACTCGTCGGCGCCTATCCAGCGCCGGAAATACGGCGCTGCGGTGGGCTCCTTCAGCAGGAATTGCGCCTTTTCCTCCGGCGTGAACAGGTAATGGCCGCCGTCTATGGGCTTGTTGCCGATACCGATTTCCGGCACGTTGCAAATGGGCTTCGAGCGGCGCGGTAGCACCATGTCCGGCGCGTCCACCAGATAGGGGTTGATGTTGCGCGCCCTGACGGCGTGCGCCTCGCCCCGGATGTCCTCGTACTCGAAAATGGTCTTGTCCGCCACGTCCTGCAGGCCGAAGCCGACGATGACGCAATGCACGGCGGCCTTGCCGCGCGCCTCGTTGCTCCACGAAAAGGTGCGGTGGGCGAAGTGGATATGGACGCCCTGGCTCAATAGCCAGCCCCACAGCGCACCGACCTGCTCGCCCTGCGTGATGCTGTTGGTGGAGACGAAGGCGCAACGGATTCTGCTTCCCTCGCCCTGCGTAGCGGGGAGAGGGATCGAGGGTGAGGGGCGAACTTGCAAAGCCGTCGCAATGGTTTCCAGCACCCCTTCGGGGTTTTGCAGAAACTCGTTATTCCAGAACCGTAAGAGCCGTATGCCTTGCTGGGCGAGGGTGTGCGTTCTTTGCGCATCGTATTCCTCCGCCTGAGCATGTTGTCCGCCATCCAGTTCAATGGCAAATTTTGCCTCGGCGCAATAAAAATCAAGAATGTAGCCCGCTACAGGATGCTGGCGGCGGAATTTGAAATCAAAAAAGCGCCTGTCTCGCAGAAGATGCCAAAGCTTTTGTTCAGCATCCGTGGCCGAGGCACGTAATTCTCGGGCATAGGTCTTGAGCTTTTCTTCGATAGCGGGGTCTCGACGAAGTGGTTCGCCCCTCACCCCTGGCCCCTCTCCCCACGATGTGGGGCGAGGGGTGTTGATATACCGCGCCGCCTTGACGTACCAGCAGGCGACAAAATCCAGCAGGCCTGCATTGTCAATGCCGGCAAAGACCAGGCGCGCGTCCTCGCGCTGGGCGTCATCCATGAATTTTGCGCCGACGAATGGCGGATTGCCCAGCACATAGGCGCACCGTTCCGGCACCAGCACCTCCGCCCAGTCCAGCCACAGCGCGTTGCCGTGCACGATGTGTGGCGTGGCTTTGAGCGGAATCCGCGCGTAATAGCTGCCGAATTCTTCCGACACGCGCATGTTCATCTGGTGGTCGGTGAGCCACAGCGCGACCTGGGCGATCTGGGCGGGGAATTCCTCGATCTCGATGCCGTGGAACTGGTCTACGTCGACGTTGATGAGCTGTTGCACGTCCAGCACCTGCTGGCCGTGGGTGTGCGAGGCGCGCAGCACTTCCAGCTCCAGCAGGCGCAGCTCGCGGTAGGTGATGACGAGGAAGTTGCCGCAGCCGCAGGCGGGGTCGAAAAAAGTGAGCCCACGCAGCTTTTTGTGGAACTCGAATAGGCGGTTCTTGTTGTTGCGGACCTTCTCGAATTCGGCCCACAGCGCATCGAGGAACAGCGGCTTGATGAGCTTGAGGATGTTTTCCTCGCTGGTGTAGTGCG
>DAOMFG010000163.1:0-4019 GCA_035429685.1 Methylophilaceae bacterium
ATACAGGCCTTCGCCTGGCCTGACCGTGCCGTCGGCATCATGCTTGCCAGCGGCGCTGGTGCCTTGGGCGTACGTCTGGGCGCGGCGATACCGCGTGACGGCAACATGGAATACCGACCCGAGCTTGGTTTGGGCGACGAAGCCGATGCCGACTACCTACATGCCGCCAGCGGCTTGGTGTGGCGTGTGCTCGCCCTGATACTGGGGTTGCTGTTGTTGTTGACATTTGCACATTGGCTAGGAAAGTAATCTGCCAAAATGAAAGTTTTACTGGCAAACCCACGCGGCTTTTGTGCCGGCGTCGATCGTGCCATCATTATCGTGGAGCAGGCACTGGAACGCTTCGGCGCGCCGATTTACGTGCGCCACGAGGTCGTGCACAACAAGTTCGTGGTGGACGAGCTGAAGCGCAAGGGCGCAGTGTTCGTCGAGGAACTTGATGAGGTGCCCACTGGTAACACCGTCATTTTCAGCGCGCATGGAGTTTCCAAGGATGTGCGCGCTGAAGCGGAGGTACGGGGCCTGCGCGTATTCGATGCCACCTGCCCGCTGGTGACCAAAGTACATGTCGAGGTCGCCAGGATGCGTGCTGCTGGCAGGGAAATTATCATGATCGGTCACAAGGGGCACCCGGAAGTCGAAGGCACCATGGGACAGTCCGAGGGCGGCATGTACCTCGTGGAAACGCCGGAAGATGTCGGCAGGCTGCAGGTGGCTGATCCAGACAAGCTCGCCTATGTCACCCAGACCACTCTGTCGATCGACGATGCCGCCGCAATCGTGGATGCGCTGAAGGCGCGCTTCCCCGGCATCGCCGCTCCCAAGAGCGATTCTATCTGCTACGCCACCCAGAACCGGCAGGATGCCGTCAAGACGCTGGCCCATGGCTGCGATCTAGTGATCGTGGTCGGCTCGCCCAATAGTTCCAACTCCAACCGCCTGCGGGAAGTGGCACGCAATCAGGGCGTAGAGTCCTACATGGTGGATAACGCCAGCCAGTTGCAACTGGAATGGCTGGCTGGCAAGCAGCGGGTCGGCGTCACTGCCGGCGCCTCCGCACCCGAGGTGCTGGTGCAGGAAGTGATTGCGCGGTTGAGCGCCCTCGGTGCCAGCGACGTGCACGAACTCGAAGGCATCGTCGAACATGTGGTATTCCCCTTACCAAAAAATCTGGCTGCATGAGCAAAACATTCACCCTTGCGCTGACCGGCGCCTCCGGTATGCCGTATGCCATGCGCCTGCTGGAATGCCTGCTCGGCGCTGGCCACACCGTGTATCTGGTCTACTCCCAGGCCGCCCAGTTTGTCGCTGCCCAGGAAATGGCGATCAGCCTGCCGGCCAAGCCTTCTGAGGCACATCGACTGCTGGTGGAGCGCCTGCATTGCCGCCCCCAGCAGTTACTGGTTTTTGCGCGTGAAGACTGGAATGCGCCCATCGCCTCCGGTAGTTGCGTGGCCGACGCCATGGTGGTCTGTCCTTGTACCATGGGCTGCCTCGCGGCTATTGCCAACGGGCTCTCCGACAACCTGATCGAACGGGCAGCGGACGTGATGCTGAAGGAGGGGCGCAAGCTGATTCTGGTACCTCGCGAAACGCCGTTTTCCGCCATCCATCTGGAAAACATGCTCAAGCTGGCGCGACTCGGCACCGTGATCCTGCCGCCCAACCCGGGCTTCTACCATCAGCCCGTGCATTTGGACGATCTGGTGGATTTCGTTGTCGCCAGGATACTCGATCAGCTTGGTGTGGAGCACCGGTTGGTCAAGCGCTGGGGCAGCGACAACGCGCAATGCTCTTGAAAACGAGCACCTTGTTAGTGCATGGTCGGACGCATATCGCTGAACACCGCGTCCTCTACAAACAGGTAATCGCGCGCCTTGCCCTGATTCCACATGGTCATCAGCATAATCCACTTGAGCTGTTCCAGCGTCACCTTGCCGTCCGGCAACGCCATGGCACGGTCGATCGCCAGTTCCCGCTGAGCCGCATCAATGACACCCGCCTGTTCCAGGAAAACCAAGAAGCCTTGGCATTCGAGATTGATCTTTCGGCTTTCCACATCCGCGTAGATACGCAGACCATTGCCCCCTTCATGGCAGCTTGCAGCCATATGGCTGGTCATCTCTTCAAGTGTGGTGAACCAATCGAATGCGCTGCTGATGTCGTTTTCGTCAAACCCAGCGGCGAACAGCTCACGTGCCAGCGTATCCTGATCGGGGCGAATATTGGCTTCGAAATAATTTTCGAACAAGTAGACGAGGACTTCAAACATACAGTCTCCCCATTAATTCAATAGTTAACTGATGCGCTGGTAGCGTCCTCCGGGCAGACAAGCCACTTTGCCCTCCAGTTCCAGTATTAGCAGCATGGCGGAAAGATTTTCGCTCGTCAAGCCGCTGCGCGCGACCAGTTCATCCATGCCAATCGGATCGTAACCCATATGACCGAGCAGGGGCTCATCAGCTTGGGCAAGTGCCACATCTTCTGCCCGCGGCACGGCAACGCCAAGTTCTTCCAGGATATCCTGCATGCTTTCCACGAGCTTTGCCCCTTGCTTGATCAACAAATGGCAACCCTTGGCCACCGGCGAATGGATGGAGCCGGGGATGGCGAATACCTCGCGCCCCTGTTCAGCTGCGAGCCGCGCGGTGATGAGTGAGCCACTTTGTAAATGCGCTTCCACCACCAGGCAGCCTTGGCTCAAACCGCTAATGATGCGGTTGCGGCGCGGAAAATTTTGCGCCATGGATGGCGTCCCCAGCGGGAACTCGGAAATGAGCAGGCCGCGTTCCGATATCTGGTGTGCCAGCTGCCGATGACGTGCCGGATAAACGATATCGAGGCCGGTACCGACGACGGCAATGGTACTAGCGCGACCCTGCAGCGCGCCACGATGGGCCGCCCCGTCTATCCCAAGCGCCAGGCCGCTGACGATACAGTAGCCGTTGTCGCTTAGCACCTGCGAGAACGCCTCGGCGGTCTTTTCCCCCTGTGGCGTGGCGTTGCGGCTACCGACAACGGCCAGCGACGGCTGACTAAGCAACTCGATTCTGCCCTTGGCATACATCAACGGCGGGGGATCTGAAATTTCCAGCAACGCCTTCGGGTAGGCGGTGTCTGCCAACGTGATCAGATGATTGCCGGGTTGTTCCAACCACTCCAGGACGGGACGGATGGATGCGTGGTCAAGGCCGGCGGCAATCTGTTGCGCCACCGGCCCCCCCACCACTTTATGCAGCTCCGCATAAGGAATGGCATAAATCCGTTCGGGCGTGCCGAAAGCGGAAAGCAAGGCGCGCAGTCCTTGCCGCCCCAAGCCCGCGATCAGGCTCAACCCCACCCACTGCGCCGCATCTTCTGGCGTTGTGCCGGGCAAAGCCTCTGCCATTACGGGGTCGGGGTTCGCACGACGTCCAGCACATTCACCGGCCTCTCCGCCTTCATGATGATGGCGTAAGACACGCGTTTGAAGGCGCGGAACACCATGAGCAAGCCGATACGCTCATCCGGAAGCAACAGGGGTTTAGGCTTGTCTCCCTTTTTTGAAGCTGGCGCGGGTACCACCGTGCCCGGCCGGTATATGGCCAGCACCTCGCCTTCGGCCAGTCCGTCATCACTACCACGATTGATGATCACGACGGAGTTCGGCCCAAGCTCGGCAATCGCATTGTAGGCCGATATAATGCGGCCGGCGATATCACTTTCCGGTGCGCGCGGCACAAAACTGTTCATGTCGGTATCGGGCATTTTGAACAGTTTGTCACCCTTGTAAACTTCCTCTTTGGGACGAACGATTTTAATGGTGGCCGGATCCCCATATCTCACGGCGCGCGCATCGCCGAGGTATACCGTCTCGAACCCCAGTTGTTCCTTGGTGTCGGGATCAACCAGTGCATTCCCCTTGCGGAAGATCTGCCAGTTGAGTCCACCACCTTCCTCGATATGGTCAACATAGATGTTGTATCCAGAAGTAAGCGCCACGTGTCCCCCTTCCGCTCCGACGATGCTGGGGGCCTGTT
>DAOMFG010000164.1:0-4015 GCA_035429685.1 Methylophilaceae bacterium
TCAGCTTTGACGAAGCTATCGTCAAGAACCTCAAGGTGATGGACGCCACTGCACTGACGCTGTGCCGCGACCAGAAGCTGCCGATCTGTGTGTTCAGCATCTTCAAGCAGGGCGCGTTGAAACGCGTGGTAATGGGCGAGGACGAAGGCACGCGCGTGCTGCCTTAAAGGAGACCGGACATGATCAACGACGTCAAGAAAACTGCCGAACAGAAAATGCAGAAAGCGCTGGAGGTGCTGAAGGCCGATCTGGGCAAGGTGCGTACCGGCCGTGCCCACGCCGGTCTGCTGGACCAGGTGATGGTCGAGTATTACGGCAATATGGTGCCGATCAGCCAGGTTGGCAACGTTGGCTTGGCAGACGCGCGTACCATTACCGTACAGGTATGGGAAAAACCCATGATGGCCAAGGTCGAAAAGGCCATCCGCGATTCCGACCTCGGGCTCAACCCGGCCAATAGCGGCGACATGATCCGCGTGCCGATGCCGCCGCTGACTGAGGAGCGACGCCGCGATCTGACCAAGGTGGTACGTGCCGAAGGCGAGAACGCCAAAGTGTCGGTGCGCAACATTCGCCGTGACGCCAATGACCAGTTGAAGAAGCTGCTCAAGGACAAGGAAATTGGCGAGGATGAAGAGCGCCGTGCCCAGGACGAAATCCAGAAACTGACCGACAAGTTCGTCGCCGAAGTGGACAAGGCGCTACAGGCTAAAGAAGCCGACCTGATGGCGATTTAAGCCAGTTGGGATGATGCATCTTTATCATCCCGCTTCCGTGGTAAACACTTTCTGTTGAAAGGCTGACGTTGGCACGCTTCGCCAGTTCCACGCATGACATTCCCCAATCCCTTGATGTGCCGCGGCACATCGCCATCATCATGGATGGCAACGGGCGTTGGGCCAAGAAGCGCTTCTTGCCTCGCGTCATGGGTCACAAGCGTGGTGTCGAGACAGTGCGCGACGTGGTCAGGCGGTGCGTGGACATGGGCGTGCAGTATCTCACCCTGTTCGCCTTCAGCAGCGAAAACTGGCGGCGTCCGCCGGACGAGGTCAAATTTCTCATGGGCCTGTTCATGGAGGCGTTGAAGCGCGAAGTGACGAGGCTGCACGAGAACCAGATCCGCCTGGTGATGATCGGCGACCGCTCCCGCTTCGACCCCTTGCTGGTCAAGGCGATCCATGATGCCGAAAAGCTGACCCAGCACAATACCCGCTTGACCTTGACCATTGCTGCCAATTACGGCGGTCGCTGGGATATCATGCAGGCGATGAAACGCATGCTGCAAGCCAGGCCGGAGTTGGCACAAGACTTTACCGAGCAGGATCTGGCCGATTTTCTATCCATGCACTATGCCCCTGAACCTGACCTGTTCATCCGCACCGGCGGCGAGCAGCGCATCAGCAACTTCCTGCTGTGGCAGTTGGCGTATTCCGAGCTTTACTACACCGATGCCTTGTGGCCGGATTTTGACGATGCGGCATTCAAGCAGGCGATCCAGTCCTATCGACAGCGCGAACGACGGTTCGGAAGTACCAGCGAGCAACTTGTTCCTGACGGCCATGCTTAAGAACCGCTTGATTACAGCCCTGATTCTCGGCGCCGTGTTTCTCGGCGCGCTGTTTCTTCTGACTGACCTGGTCTGGGCGCTGTTCCTGCTGGTGTTTATTCTGGTTGGCGCCTGGGAGTGGGGTGGGATGGTCGGTTACCAGCGCCGCGGGAAACTGGTCTTTCTGGCAGCAACCGCATTGATCAGTGTGTTGTTGTTGCCCGGCATGCCCGGGACGATGCTGTGGAACGTGCGAATTTCCGCGCTGCTGCTATTGGCGGCGACGCTGTTCTGGGTGGTGCTGATGCCGTTGTGGCTGGGGCACCAATGGCGTATCAGGAGAGGTCTTGTGGCACCGGTACTGATTGGATGGCTGTTGCTGTTGCCGCCCTGGATCGCTTTGCTGAACTTGCGGCATGTCAGCCCCCAGGCGGTACTGCTGGTGGTACTGACGGTCGCCTTGGCCGATAGCGCCGCTTATTTCAGCGGCAAGCGCTTCGGCAGGCGCAAGCTGGCACCGCAAATCAGTCCGGGAAAGACTTGGGAGGGCTTTTTTGGCGCCTTGGCTGGCGTGACGCTGTTTGGATTCGCACTTTGCGTCTGGCGCAGCTGGAGTTTGTGGCTCGTGGTGGGGTTTATCGCCATTGCGGTGCTTTCCGTGATGGGGGACCTGTTTGAATCCATGGCCAAGCGGCAGGCCGGCATAAAGGATAGCGGCAGCATTTTTCCGGGGCATGGCGGCGTGCTGGATCGCATAGACGGGCTGACTTCGACTTTGCCACTGGTGGCCTTTTGCGTGTATCTGCCGTTTTACCTCAGCGTGCTGATCCCGAGATGAGCCGTCCGCAGAATGTCACCGTCCTCGGTTCCACCGGCACCATAGGCGTCAACACGCTGGACGTGATCGCGCGCCACCCCGACCGTTTCCATGCCTATGCCCTGACTGCCAACTCGCGCATTGAGCCACTGCTGAAGCAATGCCTGCAGTTCAAGCCCAGATACGCCGTGGTGCTGGATACCGGCGCTGCAGAAACGCTCAGGCAGCAACTCAGGCAGGCAGCATCGGAAACCGAAGTGTTGTGCGGCGCCGTGGCGCTGGAGCAGGTTTCTTCTGCGCCCGAGGTGGATGCGGTGATGGCTGCCATCGTCGGCGCTGCCGGGCTGAAGCCAGCCATGGCCGCAGCTCGTGCCGGCAAGCGCGTGCTGCTGGCCAACAAGGAAACGCTGGTGATGTCGGGCCGCCTGTTCATGGAGGCCGTGCGCAAGGGTGGCGCCACTTTGTTGCCGATCGACAGCGAGCACAATGCCATTTTCCAGGTCATGCCGCTTCAGTTCGATCGCAGCCTGGACGGCAACGGCATCCGCAAAATTCTGCTGACCGCTTCCGGTGGACCGTTCCGGTGCTGGAGCGCTCGGGAACTGGAGCAGGTGACGACCGAGCAGGCGCTGAACCATCCCAATTGGGTGATGGGGCCGAAAATCACCATCGACTCCGCCACCCTGATGAACAAGGGGTTGGAGGTGATCGAGGCGCACTGGCTATTTGGCGCCGAAGCCGATCGTATCGAAGTGATCATCCATCCGCAAAGCGTGATCCATTCCATGGTCGAGTACGTGGATGGCTCGGTGCTGGCGCAGCTCGGCAACCCGGACATGCGCACACCGATCGCCTATGCGCTGGGCTACCCGGAGCGCATCGAGAGCGGTGTGGAAGCGCTTGATCTGTTCAAGATCGGGCATCTGGATTTTGAACAACCTGACATGGTGCGCTTCCCCTGCCTCAGGCTGGCTTTTGATGCGCTGCGCTGCGGCGGCACCGCGCCGGCGATCCTTAATGCGGCTAACGAGGTCGCGGTAGCGGCGTTCTTGCAGAAACGCCTGCGATTCATCGACATTCCACGTCTGATTGAAGCGACGCTGGAGCAAGTGGAAATTGCCGAAGCTGACAGTCTGAACGACGTGGTGGATGCGGATGCTGCTGCGCGAGTCGCTGCCGGCGAGTGGCTGGAGCGGCAGGCTTGACCACGCTGCTGGCCTTCCTGGTGACGCTGGGCGTGCTGATTATAGTGCACGAATATGGGCATTACCTTGCCGCCAGGCGCTGTGGCGTCAAGGTGCTGCAGTTCTCCATCGGCTTTGGCCGCGCCATCTACAGCCGGCACTTCGGCAGGGACAGCACCGAGTTTATCGTGGCCGCCTTTCCTCTCGGCGGCTACGTCAAAATGCTGGATGAGCGCGAGGCGCCGGTTGCGGAGCAGGAATTGCCACGCGCTTTCAACCGTCAGCCGGTATGGAAGCGCATGGCGATCGTGGTTGCCGGGCCGGCAGCCAATTTGCTGCTGGCTGTTCTGTTGTACTGGGTGTTGTTCGTGAGCGGGATGCCCGGCATGCGCCCATTGCTGGGTGACGTGCCTGCCGGCAGTCCGGCGGCGCAGGCGAGCATGAAGGCAGAGGAACTGATTGTGCGTG
>DAOMFG010000165.1:0-3982 GCA_035429685.1 Methylophilaceae bacterium
GTATGACGCTGGAGATGTCTTTGCACTTGTGGACGTACCGTGCGAAGGCATTGCTTGGCGAACTCGGCGGACGCGGCGCGCAGGCGCAGGCGGTTGCCACGCATGCGTTTGCGGCTGCCTGAGCGCGCTGGCACTGGCTAAGAGCGGCTGGCAGGTCACCCTGGTAGACGCGGGCGTAACTGGCGGCGAATCCTCCTGGGCTGGCGGCGGCATCCTGTTTCCACTACTGCCATGGAAATATGGCGAGTCCGTCAATCGCCTGGCGCTGGCGGGCGCTGCTGCTTATCCCGCGCTGAGCGAACAGCTGCTCGCCACGACTGGCATCGACCCGCAATACCAGGTGAGTGGCATACGTGTACTGGCGGATTTCGGCGGCGATGTCGCACTCGCCTGGTGCCGTGCGCATGGCGTTACCGCCGAGTTAAGCGGTGGTGATTTGTGGCTGCCTGCGGTAGCGCAAGCCCGCAACCCGCGCCTGATGCAAGCCTTGCGTGCCAGCGTGGAAGTTTCTGGAATCCAGCTTATGGAAAATACCGGGCTGTTGCCGCTACGGGAGTCGGGCGGAAAAATCAACCGCTGGATCAGTACCGACGGACGGCATCTGGAGGCAGACATTTTTGTACTGACCGCCGGCGCCTGGAGCACTGGCCT
The DNA here is from genome assembly GCA_035429685.1 of Methylophilaceae bacterium. Lineage (GTDB taxonomy): Bacteria > Pseudomonadota > Gammaproteobacteria > Burkholderiales > Methylophilaceae > DAOMFG01. Next base: position 652 of record DAOMFG010000165.1, read on the forward strand.
TCTGGGCGTGAAGGCCAAGGCTATCCAGGTCAAGCCGATGCGTGGTCAGATGCTGCTCTACCAGCTGCCGCCGGGAACGTTGCAACACCTGCTGTACCACGATGATTTTTACCTGATCCCGCGACGTGACGGCCATATCCTGGCCGGAAGCACGGTGGAGGATGTCGGCTTCGACAAGTCCACTACGGCGGCGGCGGCGGCCGACCTGCACCGCAAGGCGGGTCGTCTGTTGCCGGCGCTGGCGGATGCGCCTATTATCAAGCACTGGAGCGGATTGCGGCCGGGTTCGCCGGACAACATCCCGGTCATCGCACGGCACCCGGATTTCGACAACCTCTACCTCAACACCGGCCATTTCCGCTATGGCATCACCATGGCGCCGGCTAGTGCGGAAATCCTCGCGGCACAAGTGGGTGGCGAAACCCTGCCGGCGTGGGCGGACGACTATGCGTTTCCGCGGGAATGCTGAGCCAGGCGGATTAGTCGAGGTTGGATAAGTGCTGGCGCAGGACAGCAGATGTTTCCACCTCGATGCGGGATAGCAGCGTCGCTCTGGTCTTTTCCATTTCCTCGCCAAGCATGCGTTCCAGCACTTCCAGGAGTTGCGGCATCAATGCCTCGACGAACGCATTCACGATCGCAGAGTTATCCTGGAGAGGGAGCGCGATTGGCGACGCTTCATCGATTTCTCCCTCGTAGATGTCCGTCAGCAGCGGGATGGTGCCGGGCAGAGCGTCCTGAAGCACCGCTGCCTGTTCAGTGCCAGAACCGGATTCTGCCTGCGGCGCGAACAGTTCCGCCGATGGCGTTGCAGGCGCCATGCCATCAGGGGAATCCAGACTTCCCCGGCTATGCTTCATCAGGGCATTCAGGCGACTGAGTACCTGCTCGAAATGACGTGTATCTTCCGGCGATTCACTCATCAGGCACGGCCTCCGGCAACATCGTGCGAGCGAATTTCGTAACCGCGGTCACGGTAAAAACGGAAGCGTGCGCGCGCCGCCTCGCGATCCTCCTGTTCCTGCCCGACTACTTCGATCAGACTGCGAAAGCGGCTGAAAAACGGCGGCTGCTCCGGCCGTAGATTGACCAGGACGTCATCGTACGGCGGGGCTGCCTCGCTCCAGTCGATGACGATGGGAGTTTCTGCCGCCAGCCGGTGACCGGCGCGACAATGTGGCAGGAAACTGGTGGGCGTTCTGGTCCACAGCACCGCTTCCAGTTGGTCAGCCACTGCGGCGTCCGGCGTAAAAACGAACAGGTGCCGCTGACGTGGCAATGCCAGCATGGCAAGCTCCGCTACCTGGCGGAGCTTGTGGTCGACATTGAAGTAAAAGTCGATGCGGGTCATCCGCGTTTGCACCGATCTACCAGAAATTGTGCCAACAGCGGTACCGGACGGCCAGTGGAACCCTTCTGCTTGCCGGAGCGATAGGCAGTGCCGGCGATGTCCAGATGCGCCCAGTCGAACTTCTTGGCGAAGCGCGACAGGAAACACGCGGCCGTAATACTGCCGGCCGGCCGGCCACCGATATTGGCGATGTCGGCGAAATTGCTCTTGAGCTGCTCCTGGTAGTCGTCCCACAGCGGCATCGGCCATGCGCGATCCAGCGTTTCCTCACCGGCATCCGCCAGTTCCTTGATGAGAGCGCTATCATTGCCGAACAATCCGCTGGCATGGTGACCCAGAGCAATGACACAGGCACCGGTCAGGGTAGCAATATCGACGACGGCTTCCGGATCGAAGCGCTCGGCATAAGTCATGGCGTCGCACAGGATGAGGCGGCCTTCGGCATCAGTATTGAGTACTTCGATGGTCTGGCCGGACATGCTGGTGACGATGTCGCCTGGCTTGCTGGCGTCGCCATCGGGCAGGTTCTCGCAGGTCGGGACGATGACGACCAGATTCAGCGGCAAGTCCATCTCGGCCACGGCCTTCAGCGTGCCTAACACGCTGGCTGCACCGCACATGTCGAACTTCATCTCGTCCATGTCGCCCGCCGGTTTGAGCGAGATGCCGCCGGCATCGAAGGTGATGCCCTTGCCGATGAGCACTATCGGTTTCTGCCCAGACTTACCCTTGAGATGTTGCAGCACGATCAGCTTGGGTGGCTGGCGGCTACCGCGCGTTACGCTCAGTAGCGAACCCATGCCCAGCTTTTCCATGTCCGCGCGCTCCAGCACCTCCAGCTTGAGGCCATAGTGCTGCGCCAGTTCGCCGGCCTGCTGCGCCAGGTAAGTCGGCGTGCAGATATTGCCTGGCAGGTTGCCGAGTTCCTTGGCCAGACGAACGCCGGAGGCCAGCGCCAGGGCTTTCTTTAGCGCGGCGTCGCCCTTTTTCAGGTCGTTGCGCTGTGGCACGTTGATGATCAGCTTATAAATACCGCGGCGTTCCTCCGGCTTTTTGCAGCTGGGGTGAGAAAACCGGTAGATGGTATCCATGACAGTTTCGGCCAATTGCGCCACTTTCCAGCCGATATCCCGCTTCTTGACCGGCAGTTCGGCCAGGAAGCTGGCCGCATCATTGGCGCCATGCCCGTCCAGCGCCTTGACCGAGGCTTCCACCGCGCGGTGATATTCGCGTTCACGGAACTCGCGCTCCTTGCCCAGACCCACCAGTAGCACCCGGTCGCTCAGCGTGCCCGGTACATTGTGCAGCAACAGCGTGCTGGCCAGCTTTCCTTCCAGGTCGCCGCGCCGCAAAATGCCTGAAAGGTAGCCGCCGGAGGCGCGGTCGATCGCTTCTGCCGCAGCGGAAAGCTTGCGTGACTCGAACACCCCGACAATGACGCAGTCGTTACGCTGTTTCTCCGGGCTACCGTTTTTTATGCTAAATTCCATCGACAGAGTCCTTTCTACAAACTTGTCCGATTATCCAACGTTTTGGCCTGAATTCATACCCGGCATGATTTTCAAACGATCCCTGTTAAAGGAGCTGGTTTACACCGCCTTCGCCACGTTGCTGGTGCTGGTCGGCGTCGTCATCGCCCAGCGTATCGTCTATTACCTCGGGTATGCCGCCCGTGGCAGTCTGCCCAGTGATGCCATCAACGCCCTGCTGGGCTTCACCTTGCTGAGATTCCTGCCCACGCTGCTCTCGCTGACCATTTTTCTGTCCGTATTGCTGACGTTGACGCGCTGGTATCGCGACAGCGAAATGGTGGTATGGCTCAGCTCGGGGTTGAGCATCTCGGCCTGGGTACGCCCGGTACTGGTGTTTTCGCTGCCGGTTGTCGCCCTGATTGCTTTCCTGAGCTTTGTTGTGACTCCCTGGGCTTCGGCAAAGGGGATGCAATTTCTCAAGCAAATGGAAAGCCGCGATGAACTGGCT
>DAOMFG010000166.1:0-3964 GCA_035429685.1 Methylophilaceae bacterium
GAACTAATCGTCCTTCGTCGATTACCTTGTTGCCTATTCTCTCGACACTGTTGAACTGGTAATTGCGCTGGAAGAAGAGTTCGACTGCGAAATTCCGGACGAAGATGCCGAGAAGATCACTACCGTCCAGCAAGCGATCGACTACGTCAACGCGCACCTGAAGTAATCCAACCTCAATTTTCCCCGGAGCCGCCTTGTCCAAACGTAGGGTAGTCGTTACCGGCCTAGGTATCGTTTCGCCGGTAGGTATCGGTGTGGCGAACGCCTGGGCCGACATCATCGCCGGTAAATCCGGCATCACTCGCATCACCAAGTTCGATCCGAGCACCTTTTCGTCTCAGGTCGCTGGCGAGGTGAAAGGGTTCGATGTCAGCCAGTACCTCCCTGCCAAGGATGCGCGCCGCATGGATACTTTCATCCAGTACGGCCTGGCGGCGGGAATCGAGGCTGTCAGAGATGCCGGGATCGAAGCCACTGAAGCCAATGCCGAACGCATCGGCGTCAGTATCGGCTCCGGCATCGGCGGCCTGCAACTGATCGAGGATACCGACAAGATCTACCGGGAATCCGGTCCGCGCAAGATTTCGCCGTTCTTCATTCCGGGCACCATCATCAACATGATTTCGGGCAACCTGTCGATCCTGTACGGGTTCAAGGGGCCCAACATCGCCATTGTCACCGCCTGTACCACGGCTACCCATGCCATTGGTGATGCGGCACGCTTGATCGAGTATGGCGATGCCGACGTGATGGTGGCGGGGGGTGCCGAGGCCGCCATTACCGAGCTTGGGGTGGGGGGATTTGCCGCGGCGCGCGCCCTTTCTACCCGCAATGACGACCCGGCCACTGCCAGCCGCCCGTGGGACGTGGATCGCGATGGCTTCGTCATCGGCGAAGGTGCCGGCGTGCTGGTGCTGGAAGAATACGAACATGCCAAAAAACGCGGCGCCAAAATTTACTGTGAGGTCGCCGGTTTCGGCATGAGTGCCGATGCATACCACATGACGTCACCAAGTGAAAACGGCGAAGGTGCCGCGCGCTGCATGCGCAACGCCTTGCGCAACGCCGGCATCAACGCCGATGAGGTTAACTACGTCAATGCCCACGGCACTTCCACGCCGGCTGGCGACGTGGCAGAAACTCAGGCGGCCAAGGGCTTCTTCGGCGACCATGCGCGAAAAATCGCCATGAGTTCCACCAAATCCATGACCGGCCACCTGCTGGGTGCTGCAGGCGGTATCGAGGCGGTATTTTCCGCACTGGCAGTGCGCGACCAGATTGCGCCACCTACCATCAACATCTTCAACCAGGATCCGCAGTGCGATCTTGACTACGTGGCCAACGAAGCGCGCAGCATGAAGATCGACGTCGCCATTTCCAATTCCTTCGGGTTTGGCGGCACCAACGGCACCCTCGTGTTCCGCAAGGTTTAGCAGACCGACAATTGCTTTGCGACGGGGCGCCTATGCGCTAGGATGGCAGCCTCATGCAGAACCAGTTCCTGATTAACGGCCGACACGACGGCCTGACGCCCTTGGACCGTGGCTTTGCCTATGGCGATGGGGTTTTTCGCACCTTGCCGGTATATCGGGGGCATCCGCATTGCTGGGAGCGCCACTATCACCGTTTGAGTGACGACTGCAATGCGCTTGGCATCGTCTGTCCGCCTGCAGAATTGCTGCTCGGCGACATTACCCGGCTATGCGGCGATGACGAGGATGCGGCCTTCAAAATAATCGTCACGCGGGGAAATGGCATGCGCGGCTATGCAGTGCCACCACTGGCACAACCCAACCGGGTGCTGCTCAAATCCGGGCTGCCGATCTGGCCGGAATCCAATTTTTCCTATGGCGTTTCCCTTCATCTTTGCCAACTGGCGCTTTCCTCCCAACCTCGGCTGGCGGGAATCAAGCACCTCAATCGACTGGAAAACGTGCTGGCGCGTATGGAATGGACGGATGCGAACATTGCCGACGGCCTGTTGCTCGATATCGCCGGCAATGTCATCGAGTGCACCATGAGCAATGTCTTCATCCGCCAGAACGATATCCTGTTGACGCCCGACCTCACGCAATGCGGCGTTGCCGGCGTGACCCGCCAGCGTATCGTGGAGTTGGCGACGACGCTTGGTTTCGAGGTCAGGGTATGCAGCTTCAAGCTGGACAGCTTGCTGAGCGCGGATGAAGTCGTGCTGTGCAACAGCCTGTTCGGTGCCTGGCAGGTGCGTGAACTGGCCGGGAAAACCTGGCCCGCGGGCGAATTAGCGAGCCGGCTACGAACGCTGTTGAAGGAAGACCATGCGCCTACTGCGTAGACTGCTGGTATCAGGCCTGTTCGGCCTGCTGTTGCTGGCCGGCGGCTGGCTATATCATTTTGCTTCGCAGCCCCTGGAACTACCCCGCACACCCTATGACATGGTGTTGAAACATGGCAGTAGCCTGCGCGGCATCGCGCAGCAACTGGTCAGCGAGAGAGTGCTGAAAGAGCCATGGAGTTTCATGCTGCTGGTGCGCGCCATGGGCAAGGCAAGTGAGATCAAGGCTGGCAACTACCAGTTGGAGCAGGGCATCACCGGGTTTGCTCTGTTCCAGATGATGACTGAAGGCAGCACAGTGCAGAACAGCATCACCTTCATCGAAGGCTGGACCTTCATGCAAATGCGTGAGGCCCTGAATGCACACGAGTCGGTGCGCCACTTGTCGATGCCGCTGACAGACGCACAGATCATGGAGCAGATCGGTGCGACCGAAACCATGCCGGAAGGTCTGTTCTTCCCCGACAGCTACTATTTTAGCAGCGGTATGAGCGATCTCGACATCCTCAAGCGCGCCTACCAGACCATGCGGCAGAAACTCGACCTGGCCTGGCAGGGCAGGGATACCGGCTTGCCGTACGCCACACCCTATCAGGCACTGATTATGGCTTCCATCATCGAAAAAGAAACCGGCCGCGGCGGTGAACGGCCGTTGATTGCGCGCGTCTTCCTCAACCGCATCAAACTCGGCATGCGCCTGCAAACCGACCCGACCGTGATCTATGGCATGGGCGAAGCTTTTGACGGCAACCTGCGCAAGCGCGATCTGCTGCGCGACACCCCTTACAACACCTACACCCGGGACGGCCTGCCGCCGACACCTATCGCCATGCCCGGCCAAGCCGCCATCGAGGCGGCACTGCATCCGGCGCGAGGTGGTGCACTGTATTTCGTCGGACGAGGTGACGGCAGCCATGCCTTCTCCAATTCCTTAGTCGAGCATAATAACGCGGTAGCACGTTACCAATTAAGACGGAGAGATTGATGGCAGGCAAGTTCATTACGCTGGAAGGTGTCGACGGCGCAGGAAAAAGCACGCACATTCCGGCCATCGCCGCCTTGCTGCGTGCGCGAGGCAATGAAGTGCTGGTAACGCGCGAACCCGGCGGTACACCGCTCGGAGAAAAACTGCGTGAACTGCTGTTACACCACCCCATGCACCCGGAAACCGAGACCTTGCTCATGTTTGCCGCGCGGCGTGAACATCTGGAGCAGGTGATCCTGCCGGCGCTGGCGCGCGGTATTGATGTGCTGTCAGATCGCTTCACGGACGCCAGTTTCGCCTACCAGAGTGGCGGACGCGGCTTGGGCGAGAACAAGATCACCCAGTTGGAACGCTGGGTGCAACAGGATTTTCAGCCAGATTTGACGCTGTTGTTTGACGTCCCGGTATCCATAAGCCTGGAGCGTCTGGCCGGCACACGTGACCCTGACCGTTTTGAACGCGAGCAGGCTGATTTTTTTGAGCGTATACGCCGGGCTTACCTCAAACGTGCCGGGCAGTTCCCGGCAAGATTTCGCATCATTGATTCCGCTGACACCCTGGAAAATATTAATAAAAGACTTGAAGAAATAATTTCAACACTATAATTATCATGACATTATGTCCGTGGCAGAAGGCGTTATGGGGGAAGCTGACCGGAACGGGGG
>DAOMFG010000167.1:0-3963 GCA_035429685.1 Methylophilaceae bacterium
GGTTTAAGTCACCACCCTGGAAAGGTGGCACAGGGTTATCTCTGTCGAGGGTTCAAATCCCTCCCTCTCCGCCAAAGCAATAAAAGGCATCTCAGTGGGTGCCTTTTTCATTTTATAGCGTTTCCGACAGTTCTTTTTTCAAGTGCTGGGTGACGCTGTCGGTCAATCTATTCCCTTGGCCACCGGAAATCAGGAAAGTATCCTCGGCCCGATTTCCCAGAGTGTTGATTTTTGCGGTATGCAGACATACGCCATGCCGCAGGAAGATATGGGAGATGCGCGACAGCAGGCCGGGCCGGTCACCTGCCGTGATCGAAAGCAGATGGTTCTGGCCGTTCGCTTCCGGCGTAATGCTGATGTCAGGCTGCATGGGGAAATGCTTGAGTTGGCGACTGACGCGTCCGTATGAAGGCTCCTGTGGCATTTCCGGGCTGGCGATTCTTTGCGTCAGTTCGTACTCGATATAACTCAGCAGGTCGCGATAGCGCACGCCTTTTTCGTTTTCGTCCAGTACCAGGAAGCTGTCCAGCGCGTGGCCGTGGCGGGTGGTATGGATGCGTGCCTCGACGATGGTGTAATTGATGCGCTCGAAAAAGCCGCAAATACGCGCGAACAGGTCGTCGCTGTCGCGCGAGTAAACTAGGACCTGGATACCGTCCCCACCGGGGCTGAGACGGCTGCGTACGATGGGCTGCGTGCTGTTGAGGTGGGCCAGCAGCACCCGCGTGTGCCAGGCGATGTCCTGGCTTTCATGACGCAGAAAATAGCCGCGGCCGAGCTTGTTCCATAATTCCTGGTATGCGTCAGAGGCGATGGCGTAGTGGCTGAGCGTGATTGCAGCCTGCTGCTGGCGTGCGGCAACCTCGGCATCGACGCTGATGCTGGTCCCACGCAACAGGCGGCGGGTGGCGAGAAACAGGTTTTCCAGCAGCTTGGCTTTCCATGCGTTCCACACAGCAGGACTGGTGCCGCGGATGTCTGCCACGGTCAGCAGGTAAAGCGCGACCAAATGGTACTCATCCCGCATCTGGCGCGCGAAGCCCTCGATCACTGACGGGTCGGTCAGGTCGCATTTTTGTGCCGTGCTGGACATCAACAGGTGTTTCTCTACCAGCCAGGCGACAAGCTCGATGTCCTGCCGTGGCAGCCCATGCTGCTTGCAGAAGCGTTTTGCATCTGCCGTCCCCAGCGTGGAATGGTCGCCGCCTCGCCCCTTGGCGATGTCGTGGAACAGCGCACCCAGATACAACAGTTCCGGCTTGTCGAAAGTGGTGATGAGCTGGCTGCACAACGGGAATTCATAGCCGTATTTTGGCGTGGCGAAACGGCGCAGATTTCTCAACACGTTAAGAATGTGCTCGTCCACAGTGTAGACATGGAACAGGTCGTGCTGCATTTGCCCGCTGATGCGGCCGAAAGCCGGGATGTAGCGGCCCAGTATGCCGTAGCGGTTCATGCGGCGCAGCGCGACGGTCACGCCGGCTGGCTGGCGCAGGATTTCCAGGAACAGGCGCTTGTTACCCGCATCCCTGCGGAACTCGCGATTGACCAGGCCCTTCACCCGCCATAGCGTGCGCAGCATGGGGGCGCTCATACCTTTGAGTTCCGGATGCTGTTCCAGCAGCAAGAAGCTTTCCAGTATGGTGCGCGGTTCGCGCTGCAGCAGACTGGATGATGTTGCTTCGAGCAGGCCATTGCGCGCCTGGAAACGGGGGTTGATGGCAATGATTTTCTGAGGAAATTCGGCAATGCGTTCCTGCAGGTTCTGTAGCAGAATTTCGTTCATCAGGCGGACGAACTTGGCGCTGCGGTAATATTGCTGCATCAGTTGTTCGCTGGCCCTGCGGCGGGAACTTCCAGCCAGACCTAGCTGTGCGGCCAGCTCGTTCTGGAAATCGAATAGCAGGCGATCCTCGCGCCGCCCCGCCAGGTAATGCAAGCGTACCCGCAGCATTTGCAGGAACAGCTCGTGGCGGCGGATTTGTCGGGCCTCTGGCGCGGTAATCAGGCCGTTGCGCGCCAGCGCTCCCCAGTTGTCGCCCAATCCCAGCCCCTGACTGATCCACAGCACGTTTTGCAGGTCGCGCAGCCCCCCGGGGCTTTCCTTGATGTTGGGTTCCAGGTTGTAGGCAGTATCGTTGAAGCGCATGTGGCGCTGCTCCTGCTCCAACTGCTTGGCCTGCAGGAACTCGGTCGCGTTCATGGCTTCGGCAAGCCTTTTCCGCATGCGCTGGAAGGCATGCCTGTCGCCAGCCAGCCAGCGTGCTTCCAGCAGGTTGGTGCGCACCGTCACATCGGCGGCAGCCTCATCCAGGCATTCCCCTAACGAGCGCACGCTGTGGCCGACTGCCAGGCCGATGTCCCAGAACAGGCCGATCAGCGGTTCCAGACGCGAATTGAATTCTTCTGCGTGGCCATCCGGCAGCAGGATCAGCAGATCGACATCGGAATGCGGAAACAGCTCGCCGCGCCCATAACCACCCACGGCCACCATACACAGTTCGCCGGACAGGCCAGTTTCCAGCCATATATCGCATAGCAGCTGGTCCACCAGACGGCAGTGATATCTGAGCAGGCGCGCGGTGTCGGCATCGCGTTCGAATTCTGCGCGCAATAATGCTTGCCGCTGTTGCAGCTGCAGGCGCCAGGTGGCGATGATGGCTGGCGCCAGCGGTGTCATCTGGGGAGGAATGTTGGTGCCGGAGGTGTGCCGTCGGAGACAGTCAATACTTCGTAGCCCTCTGCCGTGACCAGCACCGTGTGTTCCCACTGCGCCGACAGGCTGTGGTCCTTGGTGACGATGGTCCAGCCATCGCCGAGCTGGCGAATGTCGCGTTTTCCGGCATTGATCATGGGTTCGATGGTGAAGATCATCCCGGCCTGCAGCTTGAGTCCGGTGTCGGGCTTGCCGTAGTGCAGCACCTGCGGGTCTTCGTGGAATTTCTTGCCGATGCCATGACCGCAGAACTCGCGCACGACGGAATAGCCGTTTTTCTCGGCATGCTGCTGGATGGCGTGGCCGACGTCGCCCAGGGTGGCCCCCGACTTGACCCGGGCGATGCCCAACCACATGCATTCGTGGGTGATGTCGCACAGTCGCTTTGCCTGTACCGAAGGCGTGCCGACGCAGAACATACGGCTGGTATCGCCGTGATAGCCATCTTTGATGGTAGTGATGTCGAGGTTGACGATATCGCCGTTCTTCAGGATTTTCTCACCTGGCACGCCGTGGCAGACCTGATGATTCACCGAAGTGCAGATCGACTTGGGGTAGGGCTGGTGGCCGGGCGGCGCATAGTTGAGCGGTGCCGGGATGCAGCCCTGCACCTCGACCATGTAATCGTGGCACAGCTTGTCCAGTTCGCCGGTCGTGACACCCGGCTTGACGAAGGGTGTGATGTAGTCCAGCACCTCGGCGGCCAGTCTTCCCGCCACGCGCATTTTTTCGATATCGTTACTGTCCTTGAGGGTAATGGCCATGATTTCTTCGATAAACTGCTGTTATTCAATCGAGCATTATATGCTTCCGCGTCTTTTTCAGTCATCCCTTGCCATGGCGTCAGCTGCCAGTAATTTTATGCAACGATAATTCTTAAGCGCGGGCGTGCGGAGTTTGCCGGTTTCCGGTAAAATCCGCGGCCTAACAGTCTGTTACATACAAAAGGGCGCCTTAGGCGCCCTTGCTATTGGCACCCATGAACAATATCCGAAATTTCTCCATCATCGCCCACATTGACCACGGTAAATCCACGCTGGCCGACCGCATCATTCAGATGTGCGGAGGACTGTCCGATCGGGAAATGGAGGCGCAGGTGCTCGATTCCATGGATCTGGAGCGTGAACGTGGCATCACCATCAAGGCACAGACCGCGGCGCTGAGCTACAAGGCGCGCGATGGCAAAATCTACAATCTCAACCTGATCGATACCCCGGGGCATGTGGACTTTTCCTACGAGGTCCCGC
>DAOMFG010000168.1:0-3871 GCA_035429685.1 Methylophilaceae bacterium
GCGCCTTGTCGCCGGTGGTCAGCGGGGTGCCGGCGGCGCCCATGTTGACGATGTCCACCGAGCCGTCGGCCTTCTTCACCAGCCAGGTCCAGCCGGAGCCGAAATTGCCCACGGCGGAAGCCTGGAATGCCTTCTTGAATTCATCGAACGAACCCCATTTGGTATTGATGGCATCCCCCAGCGCGCCACTGGGCACACCACCGCCATTGGGCTTCAGGCTGTTCCAGAAGAAGGTGTGGTTCCAAGTCTGGGCAGCGTTGTTGTAAAGGCCGCCGGAAGACTTCCTGACGATGTCTTCCAGGCTGGCGTTCTCGAACTCGGTGCCCTTGATCAGGTTATTGAGGTTGGTGACGTAGGTCTGGTGATGCTTACCGTAGTGGTAGTCGAAAGTTTCTTCGGAAATGTGCGGCACTAGCGCGTTCCTGGCATAGGGCAGCGGGGGCAATGTGTGTTCCATGATGTGGCCTTTCTTGAATGATGGGGGATGAAAACCAGTGGCGGTATTTTGCCACGAAGTCCGAGTTTCTTAATCAAGTATTAATGGCTAAATGGCAGCCAGCGTCCGGCTGAACAGTTGCAGCGCCAGCTGGTAGCCGGTCACGGCGAGCTGCGGGTCATAGCGTTCGCCTTCGTCACGCATGAAGGCGTGCTGTCCGTTGAACTCATGCCAGGTGAAGGTCAAACCGGCATCGGACAGTTTGCGGTACACCTCGGCGCGGCCGCCGGCGGGGATGTGGTTGTCCTGCCTGCCCCAGATCATCAGCAGTTCGCCCTTGATTTCGCCCAGGCGATCCATGCTGTGCTGGCGCGGCCCGTTGGGGATGTTGTTGTTATGCAAATCGGTAGCATAGAAACAAGCAGTGGCTTTGACTTCCGGCTGCAGCGAGGCACGGAACGCCAGGTGGCCGCCGATGCAGAAGCCCATGGCACCAATCTTGCCGGAACACCACGACTGCTGTTTGAGATAGTTCACCAGCACTGCGTTGTCACTGTCATAGCTTTCCGCCGGCTTGGCCGCCTTGTCGGCATTGCCTTTCTCACGGCCGGCGTCGTCGTAGGCCAGCACGGTGCCGATCGGGTTCAGCTCGTGGAACACCTCCGGCACCAGCACCGCATAGCCATGCCCTGCCATCAGCTTGGCGGCGCGCTCGATGGGACCGGTCTGCTGGAAGATTTCGGAATAGAACAGGATGGCGGGATAGCGACCCTCCGCCAGTGGGCGATGCACGTAGGTGCGCATGACGCCGGTAGGGGTGGACAGGTCAACAATATGGCTTTGAATCAGCATTGCGTACTCCTGAAAATTCGAACCGGACGGCTCTATCTATATAAAGTTGGTAATTGTAAAACCGTTCGCATCTTTTCGCGCATCGGGCCATGCATTTTTGTATTAGCCGCCCCTCTTACCCGGATAAGTCATCACTTTTTCCAGACAATTTCCCCGTCCCACTACCTGTTGGCCTTAGAAGCCAACAGCCTTTAAATAACTTTATGTTATGAGTTAATAAAAACAAAGTATTTCAAATTATTAACATGGATTCGTATAGTGCCAGCCATTCAGAACAGGCAGTTGAGGCAGACATGGCTGAAAAGCTGACACAGGTCAACACGCGGCAAACCGCATCGCCGCAGGACGAAAAGCGCATCGTGGAAGAAGTGCTGGCCGCGTTGCGCGGGCTACGCTTCGGCTCCGTCGAGATCACCGTACACGAAGGCAAGGTGACCTTCATCGAGCGCAAGGAAAAGGTGCGCCTGACCTGAAACGGACCCCCCTACCGGAACACCGGCGGGAAAAAACAATCGATCAAATCTGGCGGACCGACCGGGGGGACGGAGGAACGCAAAATCATCATGGAGAACGTCATGCAATTTAAAAAGAAAATCATTGCCTCGCTGCTGATCAGCGGTGGCGTGCTAGGTGCGGCAGGGCAAGCGTCCGCCAACGACAGCTCCGAACTGGAGCAGCTGCGTGCGCTGGTACAGGAACTGGACCAGAAAGTCAGGGTACTGGCGCGCAAGGAAGAACTGCAAGAAGAGGACCTTGAGAAGCAAAAGAAAGAGACTCCAAAAATCAAGGCCAGCGCCAGCGGCTTCGGCCTGGAATCCGCCGACGGCAAGAACTCGATCAAGCTGCAGGGCTTGCTACAGTCCGATTACCGCGCCTACAACAATGCCTACCGGGACGTCCGTAGCCGCAGCGATTTCCGGGCGGGTGACCTCGACAACGGCCTGACCGGTTTTTCCAATACCGGCGACGGCTGGCTGATCCGCCGCGCGCGCCCCACGGTCCTCGGCACCCTGTTCGGCAAATACGACTACCGCTTCACCGAGGACTTTGCCGGCGGCAATGCCACCGTCGTCGACGCTTACGTCGATGCCCGTTTCGATCCGGCGTTCCAGGTGCAAGTGGGTAAGTACAAATCGCAATTCAGCCTCGAGCGCCTGCAGGGCGGCGGCAACATCAAGTTCATTGAGCGCAGCTATGTCGCCAACGACATTGCGCCGAATCGCGACCTCGGCATCAACCTGCACGGTGACGTGCTGGACAAAAAGCTGAGCTACTCCCTCGCCTACAACAATGGCGTACAGGACGGCGGCAACATCAGCACCGGCACCGACTTCAACGGCGCCAGCGAATACACGGCACGTCTGTTTACCACGCCGTTCAAGGATCAGGATTCGGCATTGAGCGGGCTGGGCTTCGGGCTGGCCGCGACCCACGCGCACTTCAGCGGCCAGGCCAACCTGAACTACACCGACACCTCCGCCGCGAACGGCTCCTGGAACGGCCTGCCCAGCTACGTCAGCGATGGCCAGAACACGGTGTTCCGCTACAACACCTGGACCAGCGGCAGCACGCCCGGCGCGGTTGCCGACGGCACGCGCTTCCGCCTCTCGCCGCAGGCCAACTACTATTACGGCCCGTTCGGCCTGATCACGGAATACGTCAGGATATCGCAGGGCGTCAGCAACTACACGGGCGGTTCTCCGGCGGCAGGGGGCACAGCCACCGACTTCGTGATCAACAAGAGCAGCAACAAGACGCTCAATCACGATGCATGGCAAATCGCCGGCTCCTGGCTGCTGACCGGGGAAGACGCCTCTTTCGGCAAGGTCAAGCCGAAACAGGACTTCGATCTGGACAAGGGCGGCTGGGGCGCCTGGGAACTGGTAGCACGCTACCACGAGCTGAACCTCGACGACGCCACCTTCAAGAACAAGGCGGGGACTTCCTATACGCAGGCTGCCGGGGCTTACTCCGACCTGTCGAAGAGCGTGAAGTCTGCGCATTCCTACGATCTCGGCGTGAACTGGTATCTGAACGAGGACGTCAAGGTCGCGGTGAACTACCTGCATACCACCTTCGAGGGCGGGGATATTAAGCCTGGAACGGGCGCTAACATCCTGGCCAATGGCTCGAACGTTGCAGACCGTAGTGACGAGCAGGCTATTTTCGCCCGCTTCCAGATCTCCTACTAACGCCTCACTCACAGTTTTAAGGAGCTTTAATGAAAACACTATATTTAACCCTGAGTTTGTTGATCGCCATTCTGGCGCTGGCCAACCCGCTTAACGCAAGCGCAGCTGAACTCAACCTGCTCAACGTGTCTTATGACCCGACGCGCGAGCTGTATCAGCAATTCGATGCCGCTTTCGCCAAATACTGGGAAGCCAAGACCGGCAATAAGGTCACGATCAAGGCCTCCCACGGTGGCTCCGGCAAGCAGGCCCGCGCGATTATCGATGGCCTGGAAGCCAACGTCGCCACCCTGGCGCTGGCCTACGACGTCGACCAGTTGTACGAGAAGGGCAAGCTGATTCCCAAGGATTGGCAGAAGCGCCTGCCCAACAACAGTTCGCCCTACACCTC
>DAOMFG010000169.1:0-3784 GCA_035429685.1 Methylophilaceae bacterium
TCCCACTGCTTGGGATAGCCGATGCCGGGCTTGGATTCGACGTTGTTGAACCAGGCGTATTCCACGCCCTTGCGGTTGGTCCACACATTCTTGCAGGTGACCGAACAGGTGTGGCAGCCGATGCATTTGTCCAGGTTGAAGACAAAGGCGAATTGTGCGCGTACTTTCATGATGTTCTCCTGTGTCCTGTTAGCGCGGGCCGATGCCGACCGGGTTGAGTTGCGCTTCGCGTTCCGGCGTCAGCGGACGCTCCAGCCAGTCCACATCCTTGTCCGCGATCTTGTGGATGGCCACCATGGTGTCGCGCTGGCAGCCTACCGTGCCGTAGTAGTTGAAGCCGTAGGCCAGTTGCGCGTAGCCGCCGATCATGTTGGTCGGCTTGATGATGACGCGGGTCACCGCATTGAGGATGCCGCCACGCTTGCCTGTGGATGGCGATCCGGGCACGTTCACGTTCTTTTCCTGGGCGTGGTACATCATCGCCATGCCCTGCGGGACACGCTGCGAAACTACGGCTCGTGCCACGGTTGCGCCGTTGTGATTGACCGCTTCCACCCAGTCGTTGTCTTCCAGTCCGATGGACTTGGCGTCGGTTTCGGAGATCCAGACATAGGGGCCACCGCGGAACAGCGTCAGCATGCGCAGGGTGTCCTGATAGCTGGAATGGATGCCCCACTTGGAGTGCGGCGTGATCCAGTTCACCTCCAGATGCGGCTTGTTGATCACATTGGCCGGCAACGAGTTGAGTTCGCCCAGATCGACCATTCCTTTGTAAGTGCAGAAGCCCTCACCGAAATCCAGCATCCATTCGTGGTCCTGATAGAAGTGCGCACGGCCGGTGAGCGTACGGAACGGGATGTGCTCGTGGATGTTGGTGTAGCCGGCGGTGTAGGATACGGTCTCGGACTCGATCCCGGACCAGGTCGGCGCCGTGATGATTTTGCGCGGCTGGGCCTGGATGTCCTTGAATGTGATCTTGTCCTCGTGGCGCCCGGCATACAGGTGGTGGTGATCAATGCCGGTCTTGATCGACAGCGAGTTCCATGACTTGTGCGCCACTTCGCCGTTGGTTTCCGGCGCCATGCGCATCACCGAGTCGCATACGTAGATATCTTCTTCCAGCGACGGCATGCCGAAAGACACCCCGGCTTCTTTCACCGTGGCGTTGTGCTTCTTGAGTTCCTCGTATTCCTGGTCGGTGTTCCAGTCGATACCCTTGATGTTATTGCCAAGCTTTTGCATCAAAGGCCCCAGCGCGATGTACTTGCGGTAGGTGTCGCCGTAAGTGCGCTCGACCAGTTTGATGATCGCCATGGTCTTGCCGGGAATCGGGTCGCAGTCGCCTTCTTTCCAGTTCTTCACCTCGCCGAACGGCTGGGCCATTTCTGCGGCCGAGTCGTGCAACATCGGCAGGGTGACGACTTCCTTCTTCGTCCCCAGGTGTTTTTCGGCCAAGGTAGAGAAGGTCTTGGCGATGGTCTTGAAAATCTGCCAGTCGGACTTCGACTCCCAACCCGGAGAAACGGCTTCCGACAACGGGTGGATGAAGGGGTGCATGTCGGTGGTGTTGAGGTCGTTCTTCTCGTACCAGGTGGCGGTCGGCAGCACGATATCCGAATAGGCGCCGGTGGAATTGAGGCGGAAGTTGATGTCCACCATCAGATCCAGTTTGGCGATCGGAGCTTCTTCATGCCACTTGACTTCCTTGTTGTCGCGACCGGCGCCGGATTCCTGCAATACGCCGTTCTGGGCGCCCAGCAAATGCTTCAGGAAGTATTCGTGGCCCTTGGCGGAAGTGCCGATCAGGTTGGCACGCCAGACGAACAGATTGCGTGGCCAGTTGACCGGATTGTCCGGGTCGGCATAGGCCACATCCAGTGCGCCGGATTTCATCTGCCCGGCGACGTATTTCGCCACCGCAGCTTCGTCGGCTGCGCCGCTTGCCAATGCTTCTTCCGCCAGTTCGATCGGGTTGCGATTGAAGTTGGGCATGGAAGGCAGCCAGCCCATGCGGGTGGCCTTGACGTTGTAGTCGGCCAGCGAATTGCCCTTGTTCTTGCCTTTTCCGGCAGGCGACAGCAGCGAGTCGGCCTTGAGCGTTTCGTAGCGCCACTGGTCGGTGTGGAAGTACCAGTAGGAGGTGGAGTTGGTATGGCGCGGCGGACGGTGCCAATCCGTGGCGAACGCAATCGGTGCCCAGCCGGCTTGCGGCCGCAGCTTTTCCTGCCCCACGTAGTGCGCCCACCCTCCCCCGGTCTGCCCGACGCAACCACATATATGCAGCAAGTTCATGATGGAACGGTAAGCCAGATCGTTGTGGTACCAGTGGTTGATGGCCGCGCCCATGATGACCATCGACCTTCCCTTGGTCCTGGAGGCGTTATAGGCGAACTCGCGGCCGGTACGCTCGATGTCGGCAGCTTTCACACCAGTGACTTTCTCCGCCCAAGCCGGCGTGTAGGCCACATTGGCGTCGGCGTAGTTGCTGGCTACATTCCCGCCGCCCAGCCCACGATCGATACCGTACTGGGCGATCTGCAGGTCGAATACGGTGGCGACCAGTGCCTCTTCGCCGTTGGCCAGCTTGACCTTGCGCACCGGCACGTTGCGGAACAGCAGGGCGTCCTCACCCTGATTGAAATGCGGGAAACCTACTGACACCACATCGTCGCGCGTGTCAATGCAGCTCAGTTGCGCTGTAGTGTCCTGCTGGCTGGCACCGCCTTTTTCCAGCAGGTTCCATTTGCCGTCCTCGCCCCAGCGGAAACCGATCGAACCGTTGGGCGCGATGAAAGACTGGGATTTTTCGTCATAGACAATGGTCTTCCAGTCCGGGTTGTTAGATTCGCCCAGTGCCCCGTTAAAATCAGAGGCGCGCAGGAAACGGTCTGATACATACGCATCACCTTGTTTGCGCAGCATGACCTGCATCGGCAGGTCGGTGTACTTGCGGGCATATTCCTGGAAATACGGATCCTGGTTTTCGATATAAAACTCTTTCAGCGCCACGTGTCCCATTGCCAGGAAAGCGGCGGTATCGGTGCCTTGGCGGATCGGCATCCACAGGTCGGAGAATTTGCAGAACTCGGCGTAATCGGGGGCCATCGCCACGATCTTGGCACCTTTGTAGCGCACTTCTGCGGCGAAATGCGCGTCCGGGGTGCGCGTCATCGGCAGGTTGGCGCCGGTGATGATGATGTAGGTCGAGTTGTACCAGTCTGCCGATTCCGGCACGTCGGTCTGCTCGCCCCATGTCTGCGGGCTGGCAGCCGGCAGGTCGCAGTACCAGTCGTAAAAAGAGCCGCAGGCACCGCCGATAAGGGAGAGATACCGGGAGCCCGCGGCGTAGGAAATCATGGACATCGCGGGAATCGGGGAGAAGCCGAATATACGGTCTGGCCCCCATTTCTTGATGGTATGGACATTGGCGGCAGCAATGATTTCATTCACCTCGTCCCACGAACTGCGCACGAAGCCGCCCAGACCTCGCACCGCCGTGTAGGATTTGCGCTTCTTCTCGTCAGCCTGGATGGCAGCCCAGGCTTCCACCGGATCCTTGCCGGTCTTGCGCTCGGCACGGTACAGGTCGAGCAGGCGCCCGCGAATCAGCGGATGCTTGACGCGGTGCGGGCTGTATAGATACCAGGAGAAGCTGGCGCCACGCTGGCAACCGCGCGGCTCATGGTCTGGCAGGTCGTCACGGGTGCGCGGGTAGTCGGTCTGCTGCATCTCGAACGACACCAGGCCGTTCTTGACGAAAATTTTCCAGCTGCAGCCACCGGTG
>DAOMFG010000170.1:0-3783 GCA_035429685.1 Methylophilaceae bacterium
TGCGGCCGGACTTGCTGTATTCGGCCTTGAGCACGACCATGGGGTCGCTGCCGACCATAAACACGTTGCCTACGCGGAGTTCCTGAGCTGTTTTCATCTGATGTCCTGCGCTATATGGGGGTAAAAAAGCCGCGCATTATACCCGATTTTTGCAAAAAATCACCAGCTTAGATGCGAGGTCGGATTGTTCCGCCAGGCGTCCTGCCCAGGCTGCGGCGTGGGCTTGCAGGGCGGTGTGATGGTTGCGGAAATCGTCCCAGCATAGCGGCCCTTGGTTGTTCCACCCGTGGTGAAAGGCGCGCAGGGTTGTTGCAGCATCCTCCGCCAGGTCGCTGCAATAAAGGTCGAGAAAGGCGTCGAGTTTGATGTGATGCGCGTTTTCCTGCTGTGGGTAGATCTGCCAGACCATGGGCTTGGCGGCCCACTGTGCTCGCACGAAGGAATCCTCGCCGCGCACGAAGTTGCAGTCGCACGCCCACAGCAGCAAGTCATAGTCTTCCTGCGGCATGAAAGGCAGCACGTGCAACGTGAGGTTGCCGCGTTGCAGCGTATCGCCGGGAGTAAGCGAAGACCGCCCGAAACAGGCCGCAACCTTTGAAAGTGCTTTGCCTTCCGGCACCAGGCAGCGTACCGGCCTGGCTGCCGCAGCCCAAGCGTCCAGCAGCGCAGGCAGCGGTGCAGTGTCGTAGCAGAACAGCGATACCGCGATTTCATCCTCGGCTGGCGCGGGCAAACCGAGCGCTTGCCACAACTCTGCGGTGTTGCGCTGCTGGGTATCGCGTCGCCGCAGCAATGAGGATTCGCGCAGCAAGCCGCCGGCGGCAGGGGTAAACCCCGGGAAAAAGAAATACTTGGTCAGCGGCAGGCGCGGATGTGGCGAAGGCAACCCGTGATGGCTATCCACCCATGTTTCCGCAGACAGGTATTCGAGATTGATCCAGACCGGCCTGGGCTCGCGTTGTGCCATGGTGGCCAGATATTGGTCCGGAAGTTCGCAGGCAAAGGCTTCGATCACCACCGCGGCTGGAATCGCTTCGGGGAATGGCGCACTCCAGCGCCGGATTTCCACGCCGCTGCAGGTCTGCACTTCCAGCCCGGGGTCGGCATCCGGGCAGATATGATGCAAGCTGGGCAGGTCGTCCACCCACAGCCGTACCTGCAAGCCATGCTCTGCCACCAGCTGCCTTGCCAGTCGCCAGCACACGCCGATGTCGCCGAAGTTGTCGATGACCCGGCAGAAGATGTCCCAACGCATCTCTTTTTTCCGCAGCATGAGGATGCTGCACTATAGCCCCGAATGGCGAAGGCAGCTATATTGGAGGGGTTTGAAAGGATTTGCTCGCATGATACTCGACTCCGCAAGACCCCCGTCCATGGAAGAAAGCCATGATATGAACCAGCGTTTCAACAAGACCGTGATAGGAAGCGTGGTCTTTCTGGACATCGTTGACTACTCGGAGCAGCCCGATTCCGTACAGATCGCGCTCAAGGAACGCTTCAAGATGCTGCTTGGCGAGGTGCTCAAAGGGGTCGCTCAGGATGACCGCATTGTGCTGGATACCGGCGATGGTGCGGCCATCGCCCTGCTGGGGGCGCCGGAAGAAGCGTTGTTTGTCGCGCTTGCCATCCATGACGGCATACGCAAGGACAATCAGCATCAAGCTAACGCGCTGGCCGTCCGCATTGGTGTCAATCTCGGACCGGTGCGGGTGGTGGCGGACGTCAACGGCCGCCCCAACATTCTGGGTGACGCAATCAACGTGGCCCAGCGCGTGATGAGTTTCGCCGAGCCGAACCAGATTCTGGCATCGCGCACCTATTACGAAATCGTGTCGAGGATTTCCAGCGAGACCTTGAGTCTGTTCAGCTACTCAGGCATCAAAACCGACAAACATGTGCGTGAACACGAGGTATACGCGATCCGTACCGCCGATGGTGTGGCCGCATCCCAGGCCGCAACTGTAGCGGAGCAGCGGCAGCTAAGCCATCGGAAACTGGCGGCTGCCGGCACACTGATGCTGACAGCAGCTGCCGTTGTCTGGTTGCTGTGGGCGAAGATGCCGCCACAGTCGATGAGCATGCCAGTGTCGGCCGCGCCTTCTACCTCGCTGTCCGCTACGCACAAAGAGGAAGCGATAGCCGAGCCCGAAGCCATCCCGCCCACATCACCCGCCCCCATACATCCAGACCGGGTTGGGGCCAAGCCTGCCGGCAAGGAGTCGAAAATATTGGAGCAGGAAAAACAGGCGCAGGACAGCGGTTCAGATAAACCTGAACGGGAAGCGTCCTCGGAAACGCATACACAGCCTGCCGGCAGCGAGCCGCAAAAGCCGGAACAGGAAAAACAGGTGCAGGGAAGTGGTCTGGAAAAACTTGGCTTGGATAAGTTGAAGCAGTTGAAGCAGTACCTTCCGCAAGGACAGAAGGCGCCCTGCGGTGACTCCGAGCGTGCGCTTGGCCAATGCCAGTAATTCCTGCGAGGTCGCCGTCGCTTTGTCGTGTCATGCTTGATGCGCGGATGAAAGCGGCGGAGTGCTGTAGCTGATGTCCAGTACCTCGTACTCCTCTTCGCCCCCAGGCGTTTCCAGTTTTACGCTGTCGCCTTCGCCTTTTTTCATCAGCGCCCTGGCCAGGGGGGAGATCCAGCTGATATAGCCCCTGGACAGGTCGAGTTCGTCCTGGCCGACGATGCGGTAAGTGTGCTCGCTGTCGTGGGTAATGGAATAGAGCCTGACCCAGGCACCAAAAAAGACCTTGTCCAGGCCCTGCTGCCGCGCGGGGTCGACGACTTCCGCCAGATCCATGCGCTTCATCAGGAACTTGAGGCGCGAGTCGATCTGGCGCAGACGGCGTTTGCCATAAATGTAGTCGGCGTTTTCGCTGCGGTCCCCGTTGCTGGCGGCCCAGGCGACATCGGCGACCACCCTGGGGCGCTCCACCCGGTAAAGCTGATCGAACTCGTCCTTGAGCCGCGTGTAGCCTTCGGGCGTGATGTAGTTTTTATACTCTGCTGCCATGTGGCGGATTATACAGCGCGAATTTTCCGTCCTATTGACTCCGAACATCAGCGGCGTAGGATACGCTCTCCGATTCCTTCACGGCCGGGAGAATTCATGACGCAACTGGAGCATGGTTTCAGCGCGCTTTCGGCCGCAGATCGTCAGTTGATCGAGGATGAGCACGCTCGTCTGGAATTGTTCCTGCAGGATCTGCGCGACACCTGTTGCGAGTACGAGACGACGCAGTCGTGTCAAGGTTGTGGAAAAGAGAAAGCCGCCTGCTGCCAAGGGCGATTGACTTCTTTTTTTTATGATTTTCTCGATCTGATCGAGCAGCATTTCGAAAACGAAGAAAACATCATGCGCAGGCTGACACCCGCCGCGGAAGACGGGCTTTATTTCATCCAGCACCAGCAAGCGCATGCCGGACTCATGTTGAAGGTGCGGGCGGCGATGCACGAGGCCGGGGCGCTGAACAAACAAGGCAAGACGGCGGAAGCGATCCGGCTGCTCTACCGGCAAGTTCCGGCCATGTTCGGCGAGCACGCGTGCCGCTTCGATGATGCTTTCTTGCGTGCTGCCTGAGCAAGCCTGAAGCGGTTTCAGGGCTTAAGCAATTCTGTAGCCCCGCATTGTTCCAGAATCTGGCAGACCTTGCGGTAGACTGCGCGCAGGTCCTCGATTCCCACGCGTGCCTTGTCGAAGTTTCCGGCCTGAAACTCGCGAATGAGGGCGTTGCCGAAATAGTGCAATTCCTCGTGAGACACATCCAGCCGATACAGCA
>DAOMFG010000171.1:0-3761 GCA_035429685.1 Methylophilaceae bacterium
GCCCCAGCCGAGCAGCAGGACGCCGCTGGTAATCAGCGCATGCAAGGTATCGGGGCGCTGGGCGCCGGCATAAACGCGCAGCAGGGCATAGATGCCCGTGGCCCAGCCGGCCAGATGCAGCCCCATGGCCAGCAGCAGCCAGGATTTTTCTGTTGCCAGGCCGACATAGCCCAGCAGGGCGGACGTCCCCAGCAACGCTGCCGTTGCCAGATAGTGTTTGCGCGCCACCGGCACCCCCGCCATCCATTTCGGGTAGGTCGTCATCAGGAAACCGAACATATAAGGCGGGAACAGGCAGTAGACCATCAAATACAGGTGCGCCCAAGGAGATGGCAGCGTCCAGTCGATCGGGGCATACCAGCCGCCATAGCGCCCGCCCAGGTCAACCAGCCACCACAGCATGACCAGCACCGCCTGTACTGCGCCGATGGCGAACAGCACGTGGTGCGGCATGGCAGTGAAATGCCGCCAGCGGCCACCGGAATCGGAGGGGCGCGGCCGCGCAGGCTCCCGAATCTGGGCAAGGCTGATAGAGGTTGTTGGCTTCAACCCGGTGCCCTCCACCACAGATGTTCGGTGCTTTTGCCAATGCCCTCATGCGAGACCAGCGCGCGGAACTCCCCGGGATCCGCTTCGTATTGCAGCAGTTCGCCGTTGACCATGTCGAAATACCAGCCGAGCAGTAGCAGTTTTCCCGCTTCTACGCGGCTTTTGATCCAGGGGTAGGACATCAGGTTTTCCAGCGAGACCAGAATGGAGGCCTGTTCACAGGCCCGTGCCTGTGTTTCCGAAGTCCTGCCGGGTAGCGCCTGCATGGCTTTCTGGCGTGCATCCTCGGCGATGCCCAGCCATTTGGCGATAAGCTGGTCTTCATCGCATGCCACCGGCTTGTGTTCGATCAGGGTGCGGATACCGCCGCACTGGGCGTGCCCCATGACAATGACATGTTCGACTTCCAGTTGGTGGACGGCAAATGCAATGGCTGAACTGGTGGCGGCAAACGAACCGGCTTGGGTATAGGGTGGCACCAGATTGGCGACGTTACGTACCACGAACATGTCGCCCGGATCGCAATCGGTCAGCAGCGCCGGGTCGCAGCGCGAATCACAGCAGGCCACGACAAGCGCCGTGGGATGCTGACCTTCCTTGATCAGGCGGTCAAAATACGCGCGGCGTGCGCCCAGGTAGTGATGCTGGAAGCGCCTGAAGCCCGACAGGAATTTTGAAACGTCGCGCATGGGTGAGCTTAGTGATAACGTTTGCTGCGCACGACCTGGTAAGGCCGCCCCAGATAGCCGAAAGGCGCGCTCCACACATGCACCATGCGGGTGAACGGGAACACCAGGAATACCGTCATGCCGAAAAACAGGTGCACTTTGAAGATGGTATCCACGCCGTCCAGCAGCGCCGGGTTGGGGTGCAGGTAAATGATGCTCTGTACCCATTCCGCCAGTGCGATCATGACGCCGGGGTTGCCTTCGTTGGCATGGCCGATGGAAACGGGGATGGTGGACAGCCCCAGCATCAGCGTCAGCAGCAGCCAGGTCAGGATGAACTTGTCCGAGCCCCGGCTAGCGGCCGACACCCTGGCATTGGTCATGCGCCGCAGCCACAGGATGGCGCCGCCGGCCAGGCAGAGCAGCCCGAAAATCGAGCCGGCCCAGATGGCGATCATCTGGTGGTTCATGTCCGACACCCCCAGTGAGCGGAATACACTGTGCGGCGTCAGCAGACCGACCAGATGGCCGCCGAAGATGGCAAGGATGCCGATATGGAACAGATTGCTGCCCAGCCGCATTCCGGCCTTGGACAGCAACTGGCTCGAATCGCTTTTCCAGGTGTACTGCTCACGGTCGAAGCGCAGCCAGCTGCCCAGAAGAAATGCGCTGAGCGCGATGTAGGGATAGACCCCGTAGAGAAAGTTGTGCAGGTTCATGGTTAGTCCCTCCTCAGGCTGCAAGACGGGTCAGGCTGGCCCGCCCTTCGACAATAAATAAAAGTCCCGCGTAGGGACTGCCCGCTTGTTTCAGGTTGTCAGCCAGTACCCCCAGCACCTTGTTAGCGTCGGCCAGGAATACACTGGCCTCGCTGTCATCCAGATAGGCAGCGAATTCCAGGATCAGCGGCAGATAGTCTGGCAACTCGTTGGTCACCACCTCCACGCCGTAATCCTTGTACATTTCACCCAGGTCGATCAGCGCCGGGCCGCGGTTCTTGTCATCACCGAACAAGTGGTGGGTCAGGTGCAGGCTGTTCTCTGCCGTGAGGTCGAAAGTCTTGACGTAATTGGCCTGCAGATCGGTAAGCGAGGTCTGTTCGAGGTGTATTAGAAAGTGCCGCATAGCACTGCGTTCGGCATCATCCATATCGATACAGGCGTCAATTTCGCTGCGCAGTTCAGGCAGGTTGTCGAGCAGTTCCTGATCTGGGTACTCCAGCAGCACGGATAACATTTTGTACAGTCGCATCATGATCTCCTAACGATTGTCACCAGACGGGGCAAGCTCTTTTGGTTCCACCGTTTCCTTGCGGCGGCGCGGGAACAACGTAATCTTGGAAACGCCCGATGAACTGTCGTTGCCGAAGGTGAAGCCGTTCTGTCCCTGGAAGCCATAGGCGTCGTTCAATGTCTCTTCCGTATGGCCGGTGGGGATGACGAAACGGTCTTCGTAATTGGCGATGGCGAGGTAACGGTACATCTCCTTCGCCTGATCTTCGGTAATGCCAGCCGCATCGATGGCACGGGTATCTGCCTTGCCTTCCACATGCACGGAGCGCTGGTAACTGCGCATCGCGATCAGCCGGTTGAGTGCGCTTTCGATGGGTGCCGTTTTTCCCGCGGTGAGCAGATTGGCCAGGTACTGCACCGGCAGGCGCATGGTACCGGCGACCGGAATCGCGCCGTCCGGGCCGACCGGCAGGTTGCCCTGGTCGATCTGCGACTGCACCGGGGACAACGGCGGCACGTACCACACCATAGGCAGTGTGCGGAATTCCGGGTGCATGGGGAAGGCGATCTTCCAGTCCATGGCCATCTTCCAGATCGGCGATTTACGCGCAGCCTCGAGCCAGTCGTCGTTGATGCCTTCCGCGCGGGCGGCGGCAATTACTTCCGGATTGTTGGGATCAAGGAAAATCCTGCACTGGGCTTCATACAGGTCTTGCTCGTTCTCGATGCTGGCCAGTTCCTCGATGCGATCGGCGTCATACAGCATGATGCCGTTGTAGCGGATGCGGCCCACACAGGATTCTGAACATACCGTCGGCATGCCCGATTCCACACGCGGGTAGCAACCGATACACTTCTCGGCCTTGCCCGACTCCCAGTTGTAAAACACCTTCTTGTAGGGGCAGGAGCTGACGCACATGCGCCAGCCGCGGCACTTGTCCTGATCCACCAGCACGATGCCGTCTTCTTCCCGTTTGTAGATAGAGCCAGACGGACAGGCCGCCACGCAGGCGGCGTTGAGACAGTGGTTGCAGATGCGCGGCAGGTACATGTGGAAGGTGTTCTCGAACTGGCTGTACATCTCCTTCTGGATGTTGTCCAGGTTCTTGTCCTTGGATCGCTTGTGGAACTCTCCGGCCAAGTCATCTTCCCAGTTCGGACCCCAGGTGATTTTCTCCATGCTCTCGCCGGTAATCTGCGAGATAGGGCGAGCGGTGGGTGTAGCTTCCGACAGCGGCGCATTTTGCAGGTGCGCGTAGGTATAGGTGAACGGCTCGTAATAGTCGTAGATTTTCGGCAGGTGCGGATTGGC
>DAOMFG010000172.1:0-3741 GCA_035429685.1 Methylophilaceae bacterium
TTACATCGGCCTGAAGATGGAAGAAGTGAACAACATCCGCATGACCACGCATCCGATCGAGTTCCAGATGTATTACAGCTGCTAATCGGCTGCTATTGAATAAAAAAGGCGGGGAAACCCGCCTTTTTTATTGCCCGCTCCGTCAACATCATATCCGGCAACCGCGTTGCTCAGGCAGGCGTTCTGCTCTACACTTAGCCGCATGAAAAAGCTATTGTTTATCCTGATCGGGCTTGGCATTCAGCTGGGTGCTCATGCCGAAATATACAAGCAAGTCGATGCCGATGGACACGTGACTTATTCCAACGTGCCCATCAAGGGCGCGACCAAGCTCAACCTCGATCCGCCACCCTCAGGCAGCAGTTCCACCAAGGCGCCCGCACGTACTGCCACCCCCGCCAATTTTCCGCGCGTGGATCAGGAAACCCAGCGCCAGCGCGACGACAAGCGCCGGCAGATACTGGAAGATGAACTCGCCAACGAAAAGAAAGCACTGGAAGAGGCCAGAAAGAACTACGTCGAGGGCGAAGCCAATCCCGAAATGTTCACAGCAGCAGGCGGCAAGAGATTCCGCAATGTTCCCAAGTATGAGGAAAAGATGAAGGGCTTGCAGGAGGACGTATCGCAGCACGAAAAAAACGTCGAGTTGCTGGAAAAAGAATTAGGCTCCCTCAAGTAAATCCAGCCGCAGCCTCTTCTGGCCTGACTCTTGCTTTCCAGGAAAGGTGATGACACACAGCGTACCCAGCACTTTCTCCGGCCTTGAGCACCTTTCCACCGCAGTTCTGTTGCTGGATGACCAGGGCTTCGTCCTTTACACCAACCCCGCAGCGGAGCTGCTGTTCGCCGTCAGCGCCAACCAGATCAATGGCCATACCCTGGCGCAAGTGTTCCCGGGCTGCGATATCCTGCTCGCCGCAGTGACGAGCTCGCTCGCCAGCAATAGTCCGTTCCGCGAACACGAATTCCTCATCACCACGCTGCGCCATCATTCGTTTGCCGCAACCTGCACCGCAACGCCGGTAGAATTGGCCCCGGCGCGGCTGGTGCTGGAGTTCCAGCAAATGGACCAGCAGCTGCGCATCGCGCGCGAGGAACGCATGCTGATCCAGCAGCAGGCCAATGCCGAGCTGCTGCGCAATCTGGCGCATGAAATCCGTAACCCCCTGGGCGGGCTGCGTGGCGCTGCGCAGCTGCTGGAGCACGAACTGCCGCAGCCCGGCCTGCGTGAATACACCCAGGTCATTATCAAGGAGGCGGACCGCCTGCAACAGCTGATGGATCGCCTGCTGGTACCACACCGCGTACCGAAATACGAACCGACCAACATCCACGAAGTGCTGGAGCGCGTGCGCAGCCTGCTGCTGGCAGAATCTCCGCAAGGTGTATCGATCTGGCGCGACTACGACACCAGCCTGCCGGACCTGATCGGCGACCGCGAAAAACTGATCCAGGCGGTACTCAACATCGCCCGCAACGCGGTACAGGCCATGCAGGGGCAGGGCGAAATCGTGTTCCGCACCCGCGCCGAGCGCCAGGTGACGCTGGCAAAAAAGCGCTACCGCGTCGCCATCAAGCTACAGATCATCGACAACGGCCCGGGCATCCCGAAAGAAATTCGCGACCGCATTTTTTATCCGCTGGTGTCCGGCCGCGCAGAAGGCTCCGGCCTCGGGCTAACGCTGGCGCAAACCTTCATCACCCAGCACCACGGCATGATCGACTGCGAAAGTGAGCCAGGCCGAACCTGCTTCACCATCTTGTTGCCGCTGGAAGCAACCGCTTACAAACCAACACATTTATCAGAACAGGCAAAAGCTCCATGAAACCAATCTGGATCATTGACGACGATCGCTCTATCCGCTGGGTATTCGAAAAGGCCTTGGCACGCACCGACATGGAATTCAGAACTTTCGCCTCTGTGCCGGAAGCCATGGATGCACTGGCCGATGACGAACCGCAGGTGGTCGTCAGCGACATCCGCATGCCCAACGGTTCCGGACTGGATTTTCTGCAGGAGATCAAGCGCCGCCTGCCAGATATCCCGGTCATCATCATGACCGCCTATTCCGACCTGGAAAGCGCGGTGGCCGCGTTCCAGGGCGGGGCGTTCGAATACCTGGCCAAGCCGTTCGACGTGGACCAGGCAGTGGACATCATCCGCCGCGCAGTGGACGAAAGCATGCGCCAGGCCACGGAAAGCGAGGAGCCGCAGGAAACGCCAGAAATCATCGGGCAGGCGCCGGCGATGCAGGAAGTATTCCGCGCCATCGGCCGCTTGAGCCGCTCGCATGCCACCGTGCTGATCAACGGCGAGTCCGGCACCGGCAAGGAACTGGTGGCGCTGGCGCTGCACCGCCACAGTCCGCGTAGCGAAAAACCATTCATTGCCATCAATACCGCGGCCATTCCCAAGGACTTGCTGGAATCCGAACTGTTTGGCCACGAACGCGGCGCCTTCACCGGCGCGCAGGCCGCGCGGCGCGGCCGCTTCGAGCAGGCTGATGGCGGCACGCTGTTTCTGGATGAAATCGGCGATATGCCACCGGACCTGCAAACCCGCTTGCTGCGGGTGCTGTCCGATGGCCAGTTCTATCGCGTTGGCGGTCACCAGCCGGTCAAGGTCAACGTGCGCATCATCGCTGCCACTCACCAGGATCTGGAGGACCGCGTCAGGCAGGGCCTGTTCCGCGAAGACCTGTTCCACCGCCTGAATGTAATACGGCTACGGCTGCCACCGTTGCGCGAACGACGCGAAGATATCCCGTTGCTGGCACGCCACTTTCTGCAGCAGAGCGCACTGGAACTCGGGGTGGAACCCAAGCAGCTTGCACCTGCCGCCTTACGCTACCTGTCAGGCCTGGGCTGGAGCGGCAACGTGCGACAACTGGAAAACGTCTGTCACTGGCTTACCGTAATGGCGCCGGGGCAAAATATCGATATTGCCGACCTGCCGCCGGAAGCGCGCGAAGAACATGGCCGCCCTGCAAACACGGCTTCCTGGCAGGAAGCACTGGCGCAGGAAGTGGCGGATGCTCTCAGCCGCGGAGAGCAGAATATTCTGGAAGCACGCGCCCAGGAATTCGAGCGCATCATGATCAGAAAGGCGCTGGAGCACACCGGCGGCCGCCGCATTGAAGCCGCCACCCAACTCGGCATGGGGCGCAACACGCTGACGCGCAAAATTCAGGAATTGGAAATCGAGGACTGACGCTAGCGCAGGCTACACACCCGCCTCATGCGCCTGCATATCTGCATGATAGCTTGAGCGCACCATCGGCCCGCAGGCGGCATTGGTGAAACCCATTGCCAGCGCCTGCCGTTCAAACCACTGGAAACGCTGCGGCTCGACGAAGCGCAGCACCGGAAGGTGGTGCGCGCTGGGCTGCAGATACTGGCCGAGGGTGAGCATTTCCACGCCGTGGCCGCGCAGGTCGCGCATCACCTCGAAAATTTCCTCGTCGGTTTCGCCCAGTCCCAGCATGAGGCCAGACTTGGTAGGAATCCCCGGAAAGCGCGCCTTGAAGTTGGCCAGTAGTTTCAGCGAGTGCGCATAGTCCGCGCCGGGCCGGGCCTGCTTGTAGAGGCGTGGTACGGTTTCCAGGTTGTGGTTCATCACGTCCGGCGGCGCCTCAGCGAGCAGTTCGAGCGCGACATCCAGCCGACCACGGAAATCCGGCACCAGCACCTCGATTCTGAGATGTGGCGACTACGCTCGGGCAATGCGAATGCAATCGGCAA
>DAOMFG010000173.1:0-3706 GCA_035429685.1 Methylophilaceae bacterium
CGATTTTTGATTTAAGGATCAAGCATATGCAAGCAACCGTTGAAACTTTGAGCAACCTGGAACGCCGCATGACGGTGTCGGTGCCTATCAAGCCCATCGAGGAAGAAATCGGCCAGCGCCTGGGTCGCTTGGCGCGTACTGTCAAGATGGCAGGTTTCCGCCCCGGCAAGGTGCCCCTGAGCCTGGTGCAGAAAAATTATGGGCCGCAGGTGCGTGACGAAGTGCTGTCTGGCACGGTGGAGCGCAGCTTTACCGATGCTGTGAACCAGAACCAGCTGCGCGTTGCCGGCTACCCGAATATCGAGCACAAGCCTAATGCTGAGGCGTCTGGCCGCTTTGAATATACCGCCACCTTCGAGGTATTCCCGGAAGTGGTGATCGGCGACCTGTCCGGTGCCGCCATCGAGCGCCCGGTATTGTCCGTAGGGGACAAGGATGTGGACAAGACGATCGAGGTGTTGCGCAAGCAGCGCGTCAGTTATGAGCCGGTCAAGCGCGCCAGCAAGAAGGGCGACAAGGTTAACGTGACTTTCCGCGCCGAAATCGATGGCAAGGAAGTGGAAAGTACACAGGGGCAAGGCATCGATCTGGTGCTGGGCGAGGATGGCCGCGTAGCCGAATTTGATAATAATCTGGAGGGCGCCAAGGCCGGTGCTGCCAAGAAGTTCGACATTACCTACACCGAAGATAATCCTACAGCGCAGCTTGCCGGCATGACGGTTTCCTATGAGGTGACGGTCAACGCGGTCGAACAACCGGTTCTGCCGGAAGTGGATGCCGAATTTGCCAAGAGTCTGGGCGTGGAAGACGGTGACGTGGAAAAAATGCGTGCCGACATCAAGGAAAGCCTGGTGCAGGAAGTGACGAAACGGGTACGCTCATTGCTTAAAGAGCAGGTATTCCAGGTGTTGCTGGATGCGGTGACTGTGGAACTGCCGAGTTCGCTGGTGTCTATCGAAATGAACCGTCTGATGCAGGCCGCCCGTGCTGGTCTTGAGCAGCGCGGCGTGGACTTGAACCAAGTGCACCTGGAGCCTGGCATGTTTGACCAGCAGGCCAAGCGCAACGTCGGCTTGCGTCTGATTCTGAGCGAGCTGGTCAGCAAGAATGAACTGCACGCCAAGCCGGAACAGGTGCGTGCCATGGTCGACGAGTTTTCCAACAGCTTCGAGCATCCGGAAGAAGTGGTGCAATGGTACTACGCCGATCCGAAGCGCTTGGATGAGCCGCTGGCGCTGGCGACCGAGGAAAACGTGGTGGCCTGGGTGCTGGAGCGCGCCAAGGTGACCGACAAGAAAGTGAAGTTTGACGAACTGATGGGGAACAAGGCCTGATGAGCATGCGCAGCAGTTTGGAGCCGCAAGGGCTCGGGTATATCCCGATGGTGATCGAGCAGAGCGGGCGCGGTGAGCGATCCTACGATATCTACTCGCGTCTGCTCAAGGAGCGGGTGGTGTTTCTGGTGGGGCCGGTCAACGACATGACTGCCAACCTGGTGGTGGCACAACTGCTGTTCCTGGAAGCTGAAAATCCTGACAAGGATATTTCGCTGTACATCAATTCCCCCGGCGGTTCGGTGACGGCTGGCATGGCGATTTTCGATACCATGCGCTTCATCAAGCCAGACGTCAGTACCCTGTGCATCGGCCAGGCAGCCAGCATGGGGGCGCTACTGTTGACGGCGGGTGCCAAGGGCAAGCGTTATTGCCTGCCCAATTCGCGCCTGATGATCCACCAGCCGCTGGGCGGATTTCAGGGGCAGGCTTCGGATATCGAAATCCATGCCAAGGAAATACTCTATTTGCGTAGTCGCCTGAATGAAATCCTGGCCGAGCAAACTGGTCAAACGCTAGAAATTATCGAGCGCGATACCGATCGCGACAATTTCATGAGCGCCGAGCAGTCGGTGCGTTACGGTTTGGTGGACAAGGTCATTGCCAGCCGTAGTGATGCCGCATAAGATAAGCGTACGTGATCAATTGACCGGGAATGCATAATGGCCAGCAAGTCGGAAGGTGAAAAACTGCTTTATTGCTCTTTTTGCGGTAAAAGCCAGCACGAGGTGCGCAAGCTCATTGCCGGCCCCTCCGTATTCATTTGCGACGAGTGCGTAGACCTTTGCAACGACATCATCCGTGAGGAAGTGCAAAGCGCAGACGGTATGAAGCCGCGAGACAACGCGTTGCCGACGCCGAAAGAAATCTGCGACATTCTCGACCAGTACGTGATCGGCCAGACACCGGCCAAGAAAATCCTGTCGGTCGCAGTGTATAACCACTACAAGCGCCTGGATCAGGGCGGCCAAAAGGATGATGTCGAGATCGCCAAGACCAATATCCTCCTGATTGGACCTACCGGTTCCGGCAAGACCTTGCTGGCGCAGACCCTGGCGCGTCTGCTGGATGTGCCCTTCGTCATCGCTGATGCAACGACGCTGACCGAAGCCGGTTATGTCGGCGAGGATGTGGAAAACATCATGCAGAAGTTGCTGCAAAAGTGCGACTATGAAGTAGAAAAGGCACAGCGCGGCATCGTCTATATCGACGAAATCGACAAGATTTCACGCAAGTCGGACAATCCATCCATTACCCGCGATGTGTCGGGCGAGGGCGTGCAGCAGGCGCTGCTCAAGCTGATAGAAGGCACCATCGCTTCGGTGCCGCCACAGGGTGGGCGCAAACATCCCAACCAGGAGTTTGTGCAACTCGACACCACTAATATCCTGTTCATTTGTGGCGGTGCATTTGATGGGCTGGAAAAAGTGATCAGCCGCCGTTCGGAAAAGGGTGGCATCGGCTTCGGCGCCGAGGTCAAGAGCAAGGATGACGCGCGTGCCGTGGGCGAAGTGTTGCGTGAAGTCGAGCCGGAAGACCTCATTAAGTTCGGGCTGATCCCGGAGTTTGTTGGCCGCCTGCCTGCGGTCGCCACGCTGGAATCGCTTGACGATGATGCACTGATGAGGATTCTGGTGGAGCCAAGGAACGCGCTCACCAAACAATATGTCAAATTGTTCAAGATGGAAGGCGTGGAACTGGAATTCCGCGAAGCAGCACTGAAGCTGGTGGCCAAGAAGGCACTGGAGCGCAAGGCTGGTGCGCGTGGCTTGCGCTCGATTCTGGAGCACGCGCTGATCGACATCATGTTCGATATACCTTCATTGCAGAACCTGAGCAAGGTGGTGGTGGACGAGGGGGTCATCCGTGGCGAAACGCCGCCGCTCCTGATTTACTCCGACCAACCGCGCGTGGCCGAGTCCACCGGCTGATTGTTGCAGTCAGCGCTTGAAGCGCGTCTGATCGTCCCCATCTAGTTGCTAACCACCCGGCATGTTGCCGGGTGCACGATATCAAAGGTTCACCCATGACAGAAAACGTGCTTCCCACCCTGACTCCAGATCAGGATTCCTCGCTCATTCCGCTGCTACCGCTGCGTGATGTGGTGGTTTACCCGCATTTGGTCATCCCGCTGTTCGTCGGCCGTGCCAAGTCGGTCAAGGCCCTTGAGATCGCCTCCGAGCAGAACAAGCAGATATTGCTGGTCGCTCAGAAGTCCCCGAACAATGACGAGCCGGACGCCTCTGATTTGTATCAGATTGGTACCGTAGCGACCGTGCTGCAGATGCTGAAATTGCCTGACGGTACCGTCAAGGTTCTGGTGGAGGGCGTGCATCGCGCCAAGGTTCGGGAGTTTGTCGAAACCGATGACT
>DAOMFG010000174.1:0-3686 GCA_035429685.1 Methylophilaceae bacterium
CAAGGCGTTGGCCTGGGAGGACCTGTGTTTTGCCCGCGCCCCCCTGCGCAACCTGCAAACAGAAACGGGAACCCATGAAACAGCACCTGCCGCTGAACCGCCCTGAAACGTCCACAGAAGAACCCCCGGAAAGCTGACGCGGGCGCTGCTTTCTTATAAAATCCGGCACCTTGACGAATCAAACAGAAAGCCTGCCCATGCGCGCCAGTCAGTTTTTCCTCTCCACCCTGAAAGAAGCGCCGGCCGAAGCCGAACTGGCCTCGCATCGCCTGATGCTGCGTGCCGGGATCATCAAGCGCCTGGGTTCCGGCCTGTATTCCTGGATGCCGCTGGGGCTGCGCATCCTGCGCAAGGTGGAGAACATCGTGCGCGAGGAGATGGACAAGGCCGGCGCGCTGGAGCTGCTGATGCCGGCCGTCACCCCCGCCGAGCTATGGCAGGAAACCGGGCGCTGGGACGTGTTCGGCCCGCAGATGCTGAAGATCAAGGACAGGCACCAGCGCGACTTCTGCTTTGGTCCCACGCACGAGGAAGTGATTACCGACATCGCACGCAAGGAAATCCGCAGCTACAAGCAGCTGCCCATCAACTTCTACCAGATCCAGACCAAATTTCGCGACGAGATTCGTCCGCGTTTCGGCGTCATGCGCGCGCGCGAATTCGTGATGAAGGATGCCTATTCCTTCCACACCGACAAGACTTCGCTGGAGCAGACCTATGCGGTGATGTACCAGACCTACGCCAACATCTTCAGCCGGCTGGGGCTGAAGTTCCGCGCGGTGGCCGCCGATACCGGCGCCATCGGCGGTACTGGTTCGCACGAATTCCATGTGCTGGCCGACGCTGGCGAGAATGCCATCGCCTTCAACCCGGCTTCGGACTATGCCGCCAATGTGGAAATGGCCGAGGCGCTGGCGCCAACTGCACCGCGCGCCTCCGCGACTGAAGCCTTGCGTAACATCGAAACGCCCAAACAGACCACTTGCGAAGATGTCGCCGCGTTACTTGGAATTCCCCTGCAGCGCACCGTCAAACTGATCGCGGTAATGGCCAGCGACAAGCTGCACGTGCTGCTGATCCGCGG
This sequence comes from Methylophilaceae bacterium, assembly GCA_035429685.1. GTDB lineage: Bacteria > Pseudomonadota > Gammaproteobacteria > Burkholderiales > Methylophilaceae > DAOMFG01. Next base: position 1,085 of record DAOMFG010000174.1, read on the forward strand.
CGACCACAGCCTGAATGAAGTCAAGACGGCCAAGATCGAGGGGCTGGCCGACTTCCGTTTTGCCTCTGAGGGCGAAATCCGCGAGGTGTTTGACTGCCCACCGGGGTTCCTCGGCCCGGTCGGCCTCGACCGCAATCAGAACCGCGTCATCGCCGACCGCGCCGTGGCGGCGATGAGCGATTTTGTGTGCGGTGCCAACCAGCCCAAGTACCACACCGCCGGCGTCAATTGGGGCCGCGACCTGCCGGAGCCCGATCTGGTGACAGACATCCGCAACGTGGTGGCGGGCGACCCATGCTCCGACGGCAAAGGCACGCTGGAGATTTGCCGGGGGATCGAAGTAGGCCACATCTTCCAGCTGGGCAACAAATATTCCCAGGCCATGAACGCCAGCTACCTGGACGAAAACGGCCAGAGCCAGGTCATGGAAATGGGCTGCTACGGCATTGGCGTGTCGCGTATCGTCGGTGCCGCCATCGAGCAGGGCAACGATGAGCGTGGCATTATCTTCCCTGCCGCGATTGCCCCTTTTGCTGTCGCTATTGCCCCCATCGGCTTCGATCGCAACGAGGAAGTACGGGCGGCCGCGTTGAAACTGCACGACGAACTGGCTGCCGCCGGCGTGGACGTGCTGCTGGACGACCGCGGCGAGCGCCCCGGTGTCATGTTCGCCGACCTGGAGCTGGTCGGCATCCCGCACCGCATCACCATTGGCGACCGCGGCCTCAAGGAAGGCCAGGTCGAATATCAGGCGCGCACCGACAGCCAGGCGCGCAACATCCCCTTGAATGAAATCGCGAATTTTGTAAAATCCGCGTTATGTACAAGCTAGTCTTCATCGTAGCGCTTGCATTCTCACTGACGGCGGAGGCCGGAGCGCAAAGAGAGGAACCGCTGTCGAATAGCGTCAAGGCGATGATGCAGAAGTCCATCAGCGACAGTGCCTCGCCCAGGCTAGCGTTCAACAGCGACCAGGAAGCCTATGCCTGGCTGGGAGAAATGTCGCGCCGCCTGGAAAAGCGTATTCCGGACCGGGAGTTCCGCCTGGATTTCCTCAAGACCGTGCATTACGAAGCCACGCGAGCAGGACTCGATCCACAGTTGGTGCTGGGGCTGATCCAGGTGGAAAGCGGCTTCAACAAATATGCCGTGTCCACGGTTGGCGCGCGCGGGTTCATGCAGGTGATGCCGTTCTGGGTCAAATCCATCGGCGCGCCCGGCCAGAACCTGTTTCACCTGCGCGCCAACCTGCGCTACGGCTGCACTATTCTGCGCCATTATCTGGACATCGAAAATGGCGATTTGTACCGCGCACTCGGGCGCTACAACGGCAGCGTGGGAAAACCTGAATATCCCAACCTGGTGGTGGGGGCCTGGAAGCGCCACTGGGCATACTCTCCAGTGCGATCATAATAATCGGTTGTTCGGTCGCGATATTCTGCCGCACTGCCATGGTGCAATTTCAATTGCACACCACATCAATCCGGTCTAACATCCCCCGAGGCAGGTCAGGCGCTATTGAATGGGCACAGACCCATGCCCTGCCGGTTTTGCAAACACAGATGTTTTCCAAATCGATTTTTGGGAGGAACGTATGAATCAGTTAACTGCTCTGTCGCTCAGCATTGCTGTACTTGGTGGTCTGTGGGTGTTTCTGGCGCTCGGTCCGCTTTCCGGACTGGTTCTGGTGTGGGCAGGCTTCATCGCTTGGGGTTGTTATTTCCATACTGGCGGTGATGCCGCGGCATTGAAAAAGACCATTGCCGGCATGATTTACGGTGCCATCTTGGCCGGAGTCGCGCTGTTCCTGCTCGGCACCAATCCGCTCCATTTGCCTGCCGTTGCCGCTGCCCCGGTATATGTAGCCGTGACCGTGTTCTTCCTGGTCATCGTCGCCGGATGCAACCTGCTGTCCGTAGTGCCGGCCAATGTTTACGGCTATGCCGCAACTGTAGCCTATGCAGTGCAAACCGCCAACGCCCCTCTGGTGACGGATTTGATCATGGCAAACCCGGTGATCGTGCTGTCGCTGTCCTTTGTGCTCGGTGCCGTTCTCGGCATGCTATCCGGCAAACTGGCGGGCGTACTGGGCAAGTAGCCTTGGGCTGGATTTGTCACGCTGCATCAGCGTGACAAGCCAACGGCGGACAAGGTGTCCGCCGTTTTTTTATTTAGTCCGGATTTGGAATGCCTTCAGTGAGGCAGTTCCCTTTGCACCGCCCGATAGAAGCGTTCGTAAAAATCCCGCTTGGTCACCGTCTCCCCCCGGATTTTCACCTGGTTGTCGGCCTCGCTACTGGTGCCGAAGGATATGGGCGCCAGCAAAGGGATCCCGATCAGCGTGCTCTCGCTGCTGGTTTTGACGTCGAAATGCTCTTCCGTCGCGGTCACGAACAAGGTGGAGCCACCTGCACGCTGCTCACAGCTGACATATACCTGCAGTATGGCGTGAATTTTCTCTTCGCCCTGGAATTCCTTGCCACCGGAAAGGCTTTGACCTTCTCTTTTCGTAACAACGTAGCCATCGCTTAACAATACCCGTCGGGCGGCGTCGCACAAAGGCGCGACGGCCACCTGGAAGTACCTGCGATATCTGGAGGCG
>DAOMFG010000175.1:0-3661 GCA_035429685.1 Methylophilaceae bacterium
CGGTTCAGTTTGAACTCACGGAGCCGACCCGATCGGCGGTGGCGGCCTGGTTGGAGAAGGCCCATCTCCGAGCAGACCAGTATTTGTTTCCGAGCCGGGTTGCGAACTCGCCGCATGTCTCGACGCGCCAATATGCGCGCATCGTGCATCAGTGGGTCGAGGCTGCAGGTCTGGATTCATCGGTCTACGGTACCCATTCGATGCGGCGCACCAAGGCGACGCTGATTTACAAGCGAACGAAGAACCTCAGAGCCGTTCAGTTGTTGCTCGGCCATACGAAGTTGGAAAGCACAGTGCGATACCTCGGCATCGAAGTCGATGATGCACTCGAAATCTCCGAGCAAACGGAGATATAACCCTGTGACTGACGGTCGCACGCCAGGCTTACTACGTGCGGCCGCTTTGGGGTAAGGCAGCGGATGCGTACTGTCGGCCACAAGCGGAAATTCAACACTTCCAATATGCAGTCGTTGGAACGTCTGCTTCACATCGCCAAGCAGGCGCTCGAAACTGACTACAGAAGCTGGGGCGATTCATTTGTTTGAGGTCGGGGAGGGGTAAACCATCCCTGAAACAGGCTCTGTTTTGAGTTTTTACACAACCTAGGTCGGCAGCTGCCAGCGGTCCTCAAGAATGCAGACATTGGTACTGTCTTTTCTGTTTGGCCGCCAGCAAATTCCGTCACCTGTATTTTAGTGCTCGATAGGCTTGAAGCCCGGATCATCAAAGTAGGCAGCGTACTTCTCCAGCGCACCAATCACCTGCACCGCTCCATTCTGCCGCTTGCCGCCCTTGAACTTGCCGGCCATGTGCTCGGTGCCACCGAGCAGTTCGACGATGACGATGTGCAACTGCTCGTCGGCCTGCGCGCCCAGCTTGCAGTTGGCGACGATGTTGCCGACCTCGGCTTCCACCTTTTGCGCCAGCTTGCCGTAGCCTCTGGCTGACAGGCGGTTCTCGTGAATTTCGTGCAATTCGCCAGCCATCGCCTGGCGGATGTTGCTCATGGCCTGGCGCAGCGCGGCATCGGTTTCCCATTTCTTGCCGGCGTTGAGTTGCAGGGTCTTCGCCGCGGTGCCCTGCTCGTTTTTGTGCTCATGCCCAGTGTGGGTCGTGGCGGCGAGCGAGGTGCCGGCAAAAGTCATGCAGAGGGCGCTCATCAACAGCAGCAGTCTGGTTTGCTTCATTCTTCCATCTCCTTGTGGTTTAACAACGCCGGCACCCAGCCGGCAAAAAATTGCTAGCGCATCTCGAAGGCTTCCTGATGGAAGCGTGGCCGGCCGCCCATGGCGTGCAACCCTTTACGCAGGGCTTCGGCCAGTCCGCTGGGGCCGCAGAACCAGATTTCTGCGCCCTTGGCTTCACCTAGCGCTGCCGCCTGCAAGGCTGCGCCCTGCCGTGCGCCGTGGATATGCAACTGAATGCGGGGCAGATTGGCGCACAGGCTTTCGAGTCGCGGCACGAAGGCATCGGCAACCTGGTCGCGGGTGCAATAGTGCAGCTCGGCGACAGGCGCCGTGTCCGGATCGGTCTGCAGCGACTCCAGCCAGGCGAGAAAAGGCGTGACACCGATGCCGCCGGCGACCCAGATCTGCCGGGCCTGCGGGTTGCAGCGGGCGAGGTCGAAGCGGCCATAAGGCCCTTCCACACGTACCTTCTGCCCCGGCTGCAGGCGCACAGCGAGGCGGCTGGTGTAATCACCGAGCGCCTTGATCTGGAAGCTGACGAGCCGGTCGCCACGGTCGGCACTGGCGATGGTGAAGGGGTGCGCGCCTTCCTTATCGTCGAAGGTGACGAAGGCGAACTGGCCGGGGCGGTGCCCGTGCCAGCCGCGATCAAGGCGGCAGCGTACGCTGGTGATGTCGGGCGCCGGGTGTTCGACGGCAACGATCTCGCCGCTCGCCTCGCGGGCACGACCGATGCCGCCGAGCAGCGAACGGCTGGCGCCATAGGCGCCGGCGGCCAGCATCACGGCGAGCAGCCAGCCTGCCGGCTGCGCCCAGTAGTCTCTGGGCGCCAGCAGCACGGCGTGGTAGGCGAGCATCAGGTAGAGCACCGGCATGGCACGGTGCAGGAAGCGCCAGGCGCGGTAGGGGAATTTCTTCCACAGCGTGATCACCAGCATGGCCAGCACGGCGTAGATGGCCCACTCGCCCATGTCCTTGGCCAGATCGCGCAGGATCTCCAGCAGGCCGGTGTATTTCTCCTTGGGCAGGCGGCCTTCGCGGCCGATGGTCGATTTGAGGATGTCGCCGCCCATCTCGATCAGCCAGTGCAGCGCGGCGAAGGAGATGGCGAGGATGCCGGCCCACTTGTGCGTGCGGTAGACGCGGTCCATGCCGCCCAGCGGTGCTTCCAGCCACGCCGGGCGCGTGGCCAGCAGCATCACCAGCGACATCAGCGCGATCGACAACAGGCCGCTCAGGTAGAGGGCTTCCTGACGGGCGATCCATAGCGGATGCGCGCTGGCGGGGAAGTTGGTGTTGAATACATCCCAGCCCCAGACGGCGGCGACCAGGGCGAAGAGACCGGTAAGCAGGGTTTTCATGGCAGCACGTTCACAAAAGCTGAAGGCGACTTACTTCGTGGCCGTCTGTGCGGCAGCGGAGGTCTGCGGCATGTCGTCGCGGCAGCGGCGTTTGTTGCAGTCGGCCGAATTTGCGGCAGATGCACTGCCTTCGCGATAACGGCCTTCGCCGGAGGCGCCTTCCCGGTCGCGCTTGCGGTGTTCGTTCCGCTCGTTGCGTTCAGTCACCTCGCCGGTCTGCGGATTGATGTGCAGCTTGACCCGCGCACCGTTGCGATCGGTGGCCCGCGCTTCATACAGGCCGTGTTCGCGCTCGATCTTTTCAACGTTGCGGAATCCGGCGGCCTCCAGTTTCTGGTGCACCTGCCCGATCGACAACCACTGCCGTTCAGCCGCCGGGGCTGAGGCACTTTCCCCGGCGAGGGACGGCGCCAGCGCAAAGCCGCCGGCCAGCAGGCCGGCACTCAACACCAGTGAAAACACAACTTTCGAAACTGTTTGCTTGCGCATGATCGAATCCTCCGTTTGTCGCAGCCAGGCTGCGGACGATGTGTTGATGATGCAGGTCGCTCTCTGAATACGGCCTGAAGCACCTGTTCATCTGTCGTTCAGAAAGCAATACAACCTTCAGTCTTCGTAGTAGCCGCGCTCGGCATCACTGTGGCAGGCAGCGCAGTTGGCCTTGGTGCGCACATCCTTGTGCTTCCATTCCCAGTCTGGCACCTTGCGGTGTTCCTTCACCCATTTCGGCAATTCGGTGATGCGCAGCGGCGCATTGCTGGCCGACACGCCGCGCAGCAGCTTGTCGCTGTGGCGCCGGCCGCCGGTATCGGCGGCGTTATTGACCAGGTACTCGGTGATCTTGGCGGCAACGGCGGGGTCGAGCGAGGCGTCGTCGCCGAAGTGGTTCTTCAGCTTGTCCATCATGCGTTGCCACGAACTAGCCGGCAGCATGGACGGGGCAAAGGCGAGGTGGCAGCTGCCACATTCCTCCTTGACTACCGGGTCGGCGACGGGCGGGAAATAATGGCTGCCGCCGGCCTGGGCGCTGCTGCCGCGGAGGGCAAAAAAGGCAACGACAAGCAGGCCGATGGCCAGCGGGCGGGTAGGGGTGTTCATGTTTGGCTCCTTGAG
>DAOMFG010000176.1:0-3637 GCA_035429685.1 Methylophilaceae bacterium
GGGCCCAATCTCTACCAGCGCCCCCACCCCCTGCGCGTACAGCGTCCGGACGCCGTCGGCAAACCGCACCGCCTCCCGCACGTGCCGCACCCAGTACTCGGGCCTGGTCACCTCCTCGCCCGCCTTGTTGATCGAGCGACGTTCCTGCGGGATGCTGGAGGTCGGTTTGAAAGCGGTATGCACCACGATGTCCTGCCCACTGGAAATGCCACCCAGGATGCCGCCGGCGTTGTTCGTGGCAAAGCCTTGCGGCGTCAGCTCGTCGCAATGCTCAGAGCCGCGCTGCGCGATACTGGCGAAACCGGCCCCGACCTCCACGCCCTTGGCGGCGTTGATGCCCATCATGGCGTAAGCGATCTCAGCGTCCAGCCGGTCGAACACCGGCTCGCCCCAGCCTGCCGGGACGTTTTCCGCCACCGTCGTGATTTTCGCCCCGACCGAATCTCTCTCGGCACGGATTTTATCGAGGTACGCTTCCAGCTGCGCCACCATGGCAGCATTGGCGGCAAAGAAAGGGTTGTTGCCGACCTCGCCCCACGACTCGAACGGCACTTCGAACTCGCCCAACTGGCTCATATAGCCACGGATGATGACCCCATATTTTTCAGACAGGAATTTTTTGGCAATCGCCCCCGCTGCCACGCGCGCTGCCGTCTCGCGGGCGCTGGAACGGCCGCCGCCGCGGTAGTCACGGATGCCGTATTTCTGCCAGTAGGTGTAATCGGCATGGCCAGGGCGGAAGGTCTCGGCAATGGTGCCGTAATCCTGGCTGCGCTGATCCTGGTTGCGGATCAGCAGCGCAATCGGCGTGCCGGTAGTCTTACCCTCGAACACCCCGGACAGGATTTCGACGGTATCGGGCTCCTTGCGCTGTGTCACGTGGCGCGAGGTACCAGGCTTTCGACGATCCAGCTCGGCCTGAATATCGGCTTCTTGCAGGCTCAACCCCGGCGGGCAGCCGTCCACCACGCAGCCGATGCCGGCGCCATGAGACTCACCAAAAGTAGTGACCGTAAACAGGGTGCCAAACGTATTGCCAGACATATTCAAGGCTCGTAAGTAAACGCTGACAAGTTTAACATATTCCTCATCCCACCCCCTGCCAGAAGGCAGCATGAAAATTCATCAATTCAGTCCGGAACAAGCACTTGTCAGCCTCAACAGCAGCTTGAACGGGCTTGCCTCGGACGAAGCAGCGCGACGGCTGGCAGAATATGGCGCCAACCAGGTAGAAGTACTGCGTGAAGAGCCCTTGTGGCTAGCCCTGGCTAAGGAATTCACCCACTTCTTTGCACTGATTTTGTGGTTTGCTGCGGGACTGGCATTTTTCGCTGAACACCAGATGCCGGGGGAGGGCATGGCCACGCTGGGTTTCGCCATACTCGGCGTCATCCTCATCAACGGCCTATTCTCGTTCTGGCAGGAATACCGCGCGGAACAAGCTATCGCGGCGCTGCAAAAATTGCTGCCGCAGCAAATCAAGGCCATACGGAATGGCAGACTGACGCTGATCGCCGCCACCGAACTGGTACCAGGCGACGTCGTGCTGCTGCAGGAAGGCGACAACGTGCCGGCCGATTGCCGACTGCTGCAAGCCTTTTCCTTGCGTGTGAACAACGCCACGGTGACTGGCGAATCTCTGCCCAAGGGACGCGATGCGCTGGCTTCCCCGACCGAGGACATCCTAAGCAGTCGCAACGTGCTGCTGGCTGGCACCAGCGTGGTGGCAGGCGAAGGTCATGCAGTGGTGTTTGCTACAGGCATGCATACGGAATTCGGAAAAATTGCACATTTAACCCAAACCTCCGGCGAGGTACTGTCGCCGCTGCAACGGGAAATCATCCGCCTGAGCCGACTGGTGGCGATGCTGGCGACCTTGATCGGCGTGGCCTTCTTCGTCATCGGCCGCGCCATGGGACTGCCGTTCTGGGAAAGCCTGCTGTTCGGCATCGGCATCATCGTCGCCAACGTGCCGGAAGGGCTGCTGCCGACGGTGACGCTGGCGCTGGCGATGGCCACCCAGCGCATGGCCAAACGCAACGCGCTGATCCGCCACCTGCCCTCGGTCGAAGCGCTGGGTGCGGCCACCGTGATCTGCACCGACAAGACTGGCACGCTCACGCAAAACAAAATGCGAGTGGAGCAACTGTGGCTGGGCGGAGAACTCCTGGCAACAGATGCGCCGGCAGGAAAAACGCCGCATTACCGGAGGCTGCTTGAGGATGCCGCACTGTGCCACAACCTCAAGCAAAGCAGCGGCACCTGGCTGGGCGACCCGATGGAAGTGGCACTGGTGGAATTGGCCAAAGTTGGGCTGGAAGCCCTGCCGGCCTGGCCAAAAACCGACGAAATCGCTTTCGATACCGACCGCAAAAGACTCTCCACCGTGCATGACACGCCGGAGGGCAGGATACTGTACTGCAAGGGCGCGCCTGAAACCGTGCTGCCACGATGCACCCGGGCTCAGTCCGATGCCGATGTAGTAGCTCTGGATGCGGAATGGAAGGCCCGCATACTGGCAGCACAGGAAGCGATGACCGGCCAGGGGTTACGTGTGCTGGCACTGGCTTGGCGCGAACTACCCGACGGCCGTCCGCACGACCCCGAGCAGGAGATGGTGCTGGCAGGCCTCGTCGGCCTGGCCGACCCGCCGCGCCCCGAAGTGCCGGACGCCATCCGCAAATGCCATGAAGCCGGCATCAAGGTCATCATGGTCACCGGCGACCACCCGCACACCGCCGTCGCCATCGCGCGCCAGATCGGGCTGGTGGTTTCCAGAAACCCCAGCGTCATCAGCGGCGACGAACTCAAGAAACTTTCCAACACGCAGTTGCAGATCGCGCTGGACGCGAAGGAAATCCTCTTCGCCCGCGTCGGCGCCGACCAGAAAATGCGCATCGTGCAGGCGCTCAAGCGCAAGAAACACATCGTCGCCGTCACCGGCGACGGCGTCAACGACGCCCCCGCGCTCAAGGCCGCCGACATCGGCATTTCCATGGGTCTCTGCGGCACCGACGCCGCCAAGGCCGCCGCCGACATGATCCTGCTCGACGACAACTTCGCCAGCATCGTCGCCGCGGTCGAGGAAGGCCGCGCGGTGTTCGACAACATCCGCAAGTTCCTCGCCTACATCCTCACCTCCAACATTCCGGAACTGGTGCCCTACCTCGCCTTCGCCCTGTTCAAGATACCGCTGCCGCTCACCATCATCCAGATCCTCGCCGTGGACCTGGGCACCGACATGCTCCCCGCGCTGGGCCTGGGCGCAGAACCGCCCGACCCCGACATCATGAAACGCCCGCCGAGGCCGAGAAAAGAACGCCTGCTGAGTTGGGGCCTGCTGCTGCGCGCCTACTGTTTCCTCGGCATCATGGAAGCCGCCACCGCCATGTCCGCCTTCTTCTTCATCCTGCACCGCAGCGGCTGGCAATACGGCCAGACTCTGGCGCACGACAGCACCCTCTACCTGCAAGCCACCACGACCACCCTCTCCGCCATCGTCGTCGCGCAAATCGTCAACGTTTTTCTCTGCCGCAGCCCCAGCCGCAGCGTGTTCGCCACCAGCCCGCTCACCAACCGCCTCATCCTCGCCGGCATCGCGCTGGAACTCGCCATCATCCTCGCCATCGACTACACC